>CAMDOF010000007.1 GCA_945903465.1 Opitutus sp. GAS368 | reverse complement strand
GCGTCACGATATTCTCGGAAGATTGATTCATGATAAATGGGAGGAGCGCGCGGTATGACCGAGGAATGGGGACAGAGGAATAATGCCCCCATCCTCCGGCCTGGTTGGGGCTTGGGCTTAAACCGCCACTCTTTTTGGCAGAAAGATGGAGTCAGAAAAATTCTTCAACCTCTGACCGGAATTTTCTGCCCCCAAAATTTTTTTGCCAAACTGCCTTGGGTATTCTCGGCGTTTTTGCCGGGTCTCGGCGGTGTCAAAGGCTGGGGCGCCTGCACGGAAGGTTGCACCGCAGAGACGGGACACCACGGAACCGCTCACGCCGCCTCGCCGTGACGGCGCTGAACTGAAGGTTGCACCGCAGAGACGGGACACCACGCAGAGGTCGGAGAAAGCATGAATCTATTTTGCACCACGCTTGGCCCGGAGATTATAGGATCACGGCCGCCATCATTGAGAAAAAAACGGCATCCGTTTTCAGGGAATAGCCCGACGCAGAACAGTGAGCCGGTGCGGCGAACAGGCGAGCGGGCGGGCGGGGCGATGGGGGCAAGAGCGCGGGAGCGGGGAGGAGGTCGCAGTGAGCCGGTGCGGCGAACAAGCGAGCGGGCGGGCGGGGCGATGGGGGCAAGAGCGCGGGAGCGGGGAGGTCGCGAGCCGGTGCGGCGAACAGGCGAGCGGGCGGGCGGGGCGATTAGCTGCGGGGATTAAACGCGACGATTTGATTTTGCTCGCGATGATTTGTCCAGAAACGGGTGCCATCGTGGGCGAGGGCGCGCGCGGCAAACGGGATCCGCGCGATATCCGCAATCTCGGGCGGGCCGGCGCCGAAGGTTACCTTGGTTAGCCAGTATTCGTCGGTCTCTTCCGCGTCGGTCGTCACCAGGTAAAGAGCGCGGTCGACAAACACCTGACCGCAGATCCCGTGCGGAAGAGCGAGTGTGCGCATGATGTTACCGGCCAAGTCGAGGGTGAGTATTTTTTTGGGGTACCACTGGCTGACGTGGAGGTTTTGACCATCGTAGCCGAGCTGAGAACCGGTGTCATCGGGGCAAGGGATCAGTGAATGGAGATCGAAGCCCTGGTCGGGCAGGCAGCGGCGAATGATGCGATGGTCGGAGGCGGTCTCCCCGCAGAGCACGCGTAATTCGGGTCCGACGGCGGTCATTCCCCAAGGGGTGCCGGGTGCGGTGAATTGGCGACTGACCTGCCAGGTGGTGGGGTTGAGCGCGTAGATGAGGCGTGTCGCCCGGGAGCCCATCCAAAGAGTAGAACCCTGCCAGGCGAGTGACTGTGGTTGAGGAGCGGGCGAAGTGAGGCGCTGGAGTTCGTCAATGGTCTGCACGGGTCAGTGGTAGGAGAGGGAGAAAGGGGAGAGAAGCGGAAAATCGCGGACGTCGTTGAGCTGTTGGCCACCCGGGCGGGCGGGCGGGGCGTGAGGAAGTGGCGGGGGGCGGGGAGTGGTTGGGGGCTGGTCGGGACGCACCGCTGAGCGGAGGGCGGGGGCGGTACTGGTGCTGGCGCTTTTGGTCGGGGGGGGGGTGAGGTCTTTTCTCCTGGGGTTGGGGCGCGCGTGTGCGCGCTTTCGGCTGGTTAGGTGAAAAAAGGGTGTCGGATTAGGTGGCTTTTTTTGGGGGTGGGGGCACCGGGAGGCGGCGCGCGGCGGGGGGCGTTCTCGCGTTGGCGTGTTCTGGTGTGCGCGCTTTCGGCTGGTTAGGTGAAAAAAGGGTGTCGGATTAGGTGGCTTTTTTTGGGGGCCGGTCGCACCGGGAGGCGGACTTGATATTTTTTTGGCGGGGGATTCGCGCGAGCTCTTTGGGGTGCGCGAGGGGGGCGGCCCGCCTTGCCGTGCGTCATCGCGAGAAACTGCGAGGAATGAAATCGGATTGGCGCGGGGGCGGTGGTTTTATTTTATAGCGTCGGGGAAAGCTGGATGGGCGAATTATTTGCGGAGACCGCGGTTGCGGGCGGCTTTCGCACTTGGCAGGCAGAAGTCCATCTGAACAGTAGGGAGATGAACTATCGGACAAAGGCAGCGTATTTTATTCAAGGGATTACCCAAGGCTTCGTGGAAGCGGCGGAAGTGATCGCGTGGAGTGATGAAGTGATCGTGACGGCGGCGAAAGCCGAGGACTGGATGATTGAGATTTCCAGTTGTGGGCCGGAGGATCGGATGGTGGTGCTGAGTCATTTGAATACGATTAAAGGGGAGATCGATGCGGCTGAGCTCGCGGCGATGTTGAAGTCGAAAGGGATGGGCTGAGATCCGCGCGATGTTGAAGTCGAAAGGGATGGGCTGAGATCTGCGCGCGGTGGGGAGGTGTGCGGTTGAGTGGGGGGGGCGAATAATTTTTAGGACGGTGGCCGCGGCGACGGCGGGGTGGGCGGTTTTGGGGATTTTTAATCTGAGGGAGCGCGCGGGCTCGACGAGGGTGGCAGATTGGGCGAGTTTGGGAGATGGCTAATTCGGGAGCGAAAGGGGACGAGGCGTCGCTGACGACGCCGGCACGGGAGGTGGGCTGGCGGTGGGAACACACCTATGCGCAGCTCCCTTCGTGGTTGCATGTGGGCGTGGCACCAACGCCGGTGGGAGCGCCGAAGTGGGTGATTTTGAATCAGGTGCTGGCGCGGGAGCTGGGGTTGGCGGAAGACGCGTTGGCCGGTGGGGTGGGGATGGCGAGTTTGGTGGGTAATCGCCTGCCGGCAGGAGCGGCCCCGCTGGCGCAGGCGTACGCGGGGCATCAGTTTGGGCACCTGACCACCTTGGGGGACGGGCGGGCGATTTTATTGGGAGAGCATGTGACGGCGCGCGGTGAGCGTTTTGATATTCAGTTAAAAGGGGCGGGGCCGACGCCCTTTTCGCGGCGCGGCGATGGGCGGGCGACGCTGGTTTCGATGCTGCGGGAGTATGTGATGAGCGAAGCCATGCACTCGCTGGGGATTCCCACCACGCGGAGTTTGGCGGTGGTGGCGACAGGGGAAGAAATCTGGCGAGGTCAGCCGAGGCCGGGTGGGGTGCTCACGCGGGTGGCGGCGAGTCATCTTCGGGTCGGTACGTTTGTCGGGGCGGCGGCGGGTCCGGACGAGGCGGGTTTGAAGGCGCTGATTGATTACACGCTGTGGCGCCATTATCCGGAACATCGGGGAGCGGCCAATCCGGCGTTAGCGTTATTTGCAGCGGTGGTGGCGAGGCAGGCGAGCTTGTTGGCGAAGTGGATGTTGGTCGGCTTCGTGCATGGCGTGATGAACACGGACAATATGGCGCTCTCGGGTGAGACGATCGACTACGGGCCCTGCGCCTTTCTCGATCATTATGATCCGGCGACGGTGTTTAGTTCAATTGATCGGCATGGGCGTTATGCGTTTGGGCAGCAGCCGCGGATTGCGCAGTGGAATCTAGCTCGCTTGGCGGAGGCCTTATTGCCTCGGCTGCACGCGGAGGAACCGGTGGGGATTGCGCTGGCGAACGAGGCGATTCAGAAATTTACGGTAATTTTCCAGACGCAGTGGCTGGCGGGGATGCGCCGCAAGCTTGGTTTGTTTAATGAAGAGCTTGAGGATGGGATTCTGGTTGAGGATTTGTTGGCGTGGATGCAGACGACGAAGGCTGATTTCACGAATACGTTTGCGAAGTTGGCGCGGAGCGCGGGGGAGGAGGTCGGTGCGTCGAGTCCGGATGAAGGCTGGCGGCGCTGGGAGGCGCGCTGGCGGGCGCGCCTGGGGCGGCAGGTGGAATCAGCGGGCGCGGCGTGGGCCCTCCGGTGCGCGCACTGCCCGGCGTTTATTCCGCGGAATCATTTGGTGGAAGCGGCCCTCGCGGCGGCGGAGGTCGGGGAGATGCGCGACCTGGAGCGTTTGCTCGATGTGGTGGTGGCGCCCTACGACCACTCGCGAGTGGCGCCAGAGTATCGGGCCCCGGCGCCCGACGGTGGCGCTGGGTATCAGACTTTTTGTGGGACTTGATGCGGGTGGGCGTGGTCGCGGCGGTGGGGCGGCGGACGCGGGCCAAGGTGGATGGGGAGGGGGAGCGGGCGCTGATTTCTTGAGGATGGGGCGCCGCGGTTCGGTGCGGTTGAAGGGCGTCGATTTGCGCGGAGGAAAACGGGGACGGGTGAAGATCTTTTGTGGTTGAGCAGAGCAGCTCCGAGAGGGTGCGCGAGTTTGCGGTTTTTCCAATTGTGCGCACGTGCGCACAATTGATCGGCTTAATAGGCGCGGCCTTTGCTGGCGCGCGCGGAGCGAGCGGCGGGCGCGCCGCGGAGAAGCGGGGCTGGGGCCGGTGGGACGGGTGGGGTCGCGTCGGTGGGTAGACGAGGCGGTGACGGCGTGGGGCCGGTTCGCGACGCACTTGGCGGCGGCCGGATCCTTGTGCGTGGGCTTGGGGTAAACGCTCGCAAGGTGCGAGCACGGGGAATCGATTATCGTCGGATCCGGGTGCGGGGGCCTGGGGCGATGACGCAGAACAGTCGGGCTGATTTATTGCGCCTGCTTGGCAACTTTACGCGTGAGCGGTTCTTGGCCGACAGGCAGGGCGAGCAAATCGTAGTCTTCGTAACCGTTGATTTTGACGTTGGCGAAGTCGCCGACGGGCACGGTGATGGGCAGGTAGATGCGACCGTCGATATCGGGAGCGTCGGCCTCGCCGCGGGCGACGCCTGGTTCTTCGACGAGGACGCGGAGGGTGCGACCGACGAAGCTCTTGCTGACCTCGGCGGCGATCTCGCGCTGGAGTTTCATGATGCGATGCCAGCGGGCCTCTTTAATTTTGGGAGCAATCTGATTTTCCATCTTCGCCCCGCGGGTACCCTCTTCCTGCGAATAGCGGAAAACGCCGAGACGTTCGAATTTTGTCTCTTGGATAAAGGCGCTGAGCTCGTCGACATCGGCCTCGGTTTCTCCGGGGAAGCCGACAATAAAAGTCGTGCGGATGGCGATACCCGGGATGCCGCGTCGGATCCGCGGGATGAGATCGCGGATGTAGGCGGAAGAGGTTTCACGCTGCATCAGCCCGAGCATGTGATCACTGATATGCTGGAGTGGGATGTCGATGTAGCGGGCGACCTTCGGGCACTCGGCGATGGTGCGAATCAGTTCGTCGCTCCAATGCGCGGGATGGGTGTAAAGGAGACGAATCCAGAAATCGCCCTCGATGGCGTTGAGTTGGCGCAGTAACGTCGTCAGGGCGGTGCCGCGGGAGGAGTCGACCGGCGTGCGGGGATTGGGGCGTTCGGCCCAGGTATCCATTCCGAAAAACGTGGTGTCTTGGGAGATTAAGTTAAGCTCGCGGACGCCCTCGCGCACGAGTTGGCGGGCCTCGGCGACGACGCTCTCGACGGTCCGGCTGCGGTGCCGCCCGCGGATCTGCGGGATGATGCAGAACGTGCACGGGTGATTGCAGCCCTCGGCGATTTTGATGTACGCAAAATGCTTCGGGGTGAGCCGGAATCGAGGGGTGTCGTAGTCGGGGATATAAGTCGACCGGCCCTCAATGAACGAGGCGGGGGCCTCGTGGGCACCGCGCTCCTTGGCATAAATCTCCTCGATGATCGGGCCGATTTTCGTGACTTGGTCGAGACCGATAAAGGCATCGACTTCGTCGTGCAGTTCGGTGCTCAGGTTTTTTGAGAACCGCTGGGACATACAGCCGGCCACGATAAGTTTCTGATGTTGGCGGCGCTTTTTCATGCCGCGGTTTTGGTGCACCTCGAGGATGTGCCCGATGGATTCCTCCTTGGAAGAGTCGATGAAGGAGCAGGTGTTGACGATCACGACGTCCGCCTGTTCGGCCTCGGGAATGATCGTCATGCCGGCTTGGAGCAGGTGCCCGACCATGATCTCGGAATCGACGAGATTTTTGGCGCAACCCAAAGAGATGAGACTGACTTTAATCATACGAGGACGTGGCCGCCGGAGTGGTGGAATCGGCTAAAGCAAAAACGGCCCCGAAAGGTCGGGGCCGCAGACGACGCGTGGAAAAGAGAGAGCGGAGGCGCTTACTTCTTCTTCGCAACGACCTTCGTGCGCTCTTTTTTGCGCTTCAGATAGGCGGCTCGGCGTTTGCGTTTGATGTACTTGTTCAGTTGTTGGCCCATGTTTTTTTAAGATTGAAGGGTCGATGTTTCAGAGGGGGCGAGGGGAGTCAAGACGACGAATGAGTTGGATCTTAAACAAATTTGTCGTTTTGGGGCTAGCGTGAGCGGTAAAAGCGGGCCCCATTTTCTTTCCAAATAAGATCGCGGTTTTCTTGAAGGGTGAAGCGGTGGATCTGTTTTTTTTGATCGGTAGAGGTGCCGGAGAGGACGATCTCGGTGTTTTCTTGGGACCAGGTGGCGGAGGGCAGGGCCATTTTGGTGACGACGGATTGGTTCAGTTCGGGACGGCCGAGATTGGCGGTGACGCTTAAGACGCCGCGGCCGTCGTCACGAAGGTCGAGGGTCATCTTGAACTGTTTTTCGCTACCCTGCGTTTCGTAGTGGCCGACGGGAGAGGGGCGGCCGCAACCGGCGAGTAAAAGCGTGCAGAGGAGGAAGGCGAGGCGGGCGATCATACGTTAATAAAAAAACGAAGATAATCGTGGGAGGAGGCGCGGCGAGTTGATTTTTTGGAGAGTATTCGGGCTACCGGCGATGCTGCTCGGGTGCGCCGGTGGTCGGGTTGGTGGTGGTGGTAGAGCGTGGTTAATCGGAGGCTGGGCGGATGCGAGGCGGGTGCCGATGAAGTAACGTCCGGCGGACTGTGTAGAGTGTGGTTAACCGGAGGCTGGGCGGATGCGAGGGCGCAGCGGGGTGGGGCGGTGGGCCGGCGCGCGGTGGCCGAGGCGGCGTGGGCGGGACGCGAGATGAGGCGGGGAGTGGACGGCCCCGGAATATTTCGTGGCCGGCGGGGCGAGTTCGACCGGAGCGAGAAAATTTTCGTGACAACGGCGTGGGTTTGGTTCCGATCGGAGTGTGCTTCTCCCGGACGTCTGCTTTCGCGTATGTGCACGCCGTGATTCACGTGGGCGTTTCGTTTTTGCGCTGGCGTTGGGTCTGCTCGGACGCACGTTGGCGGCCGCGCCGGTTGATTATGGCCGCGAGGTGCGGCCGATTCTCTCGGACAAGTGTTATCACTGCCACGGGCCAGATGAAGGCGCGCGCAAGGCCAAGCTGCGCTTCGACACGCGGGAAGGCGCGTTTCGCCTGAAGGACGGGGCGGCGGTGATCGTGCCGGGCAAGAGCGCGGAGAGTGAGCTGATCTTCCGGATCACGAGTGCGCATGCGGATGAAGTCATGCCGCCACCTGAGGCGAAAATCGGTCGCCTCACTCCGGCCGAGGTCGATATTTTGCAGCGTTGGATTAATGAAGGGGCGGCCTTCCAAGGGCACTGGTCGTTTTTGCCGGTGTCGTCGGTGGTTTTACCGCCGACCTCGGCGGCGCTTCCCGCCGGCGGGGTGGTGCCGAGCCCGATTGATCGTTTAGTTTTCGACGGCCTGGCTCAGCGCCAGCTGGCACCGCAGGCTGAGGCCGATCGCGTTACCCTCATTCGTCGCCTCTCTTTTGACCTGACGGGGCTGCCGCCGGCGCTCGCTGAAGTCGATGCGTTTATCGATGATCGTTCGCCCGACGCCGTGGCGAAAGTCGTGGATCGCTTACTGGCCTCCCCGCGCTATGGCGAGCGCATGGCGACCGATTGGCTGGATGTCGCGCGCTACGCTGACAGCTTTGGGTTTCAGGTGGACCGCGAGCGCGCGATGTGGCCGTGGCGCGACTGGGTGATCGAGGCCTTTAATAAAAACCTCACTTGGGATAAATTTGTCACGTGGCAGCTCGCCGGAGATCTTTTGCCGAAGGCCACGGGCGAGCAGGTGCTGGCGACCGCGTTTAATCGGCTGCACCCGCAAGAAAGTGAGGGTGGCTCGGTCGAGGAAGAGTATCGCATCAACTACGTGAACGACCGCGTGACGACCTTTGGCACTGCCTTTTTAGGGCTCACGCTTGAGTGCTGCCGCTGCCATGATCACAAATTTGATCCGCTTCCTCAGAAAGATTTTTACGCCCTCGCCGCCTTTTTTCAAAACATAGACGAGGCTGGTCTATACTCGTTTTTCACGCCATCGGCGCCGACGCCGGCGATGTGGTTGCCCGACGCGACGCATCAGGCGGCCTTCGCCGCTGCCACCGGGGCGGTCGAAGACGCTGCCGCCCAACTCGCGAATCTCCGCACGACGCGCCGCGCGGCCTTCGTGGCGTGGCTCGGCTCATCGGCGGCCGACGATAAATCGAGCGTGATCGCGGGGGAGATCGCGCACTTTGATTTCGACCGGCGCGATACCACGCCGCTCCCGCTCAAGGCCCCCGTCGCACCCAAGAAAAAATCGGCCGCGGTCGGCCTCGTGACGGTGGCGCCGCCGCGCGAACCTGAGCCCGCCACCGCGCTTGCGGTCGTCCCCGGGCCCGTTGCCGTCGTGGCGGATGCGGTCACCGCGGTCACCGCGCCAAGCATCCTCCCGACCGCCGGCGCGGCTCGCCCTGCGCTCGCTGAGGTGGCCGCCACTGCGCTCGCGCCGGCGCCTCCGCCGGTGGTGCCGGTTGTAACCGCAGTAACTCCGCGCGAAGAAAAAGCGGCCGACGCCGGTCGTTTTGCGAACCGGCTCAAGGGCGACGACTATGCTGCCGCGACCAAGGAAAGTGAATCTGTGCCCGGTCGCAGCGGTCATGGCCAGGCGTTGCGCCTCTCCGGCGACCACGCCGTCAATACGATGGTCGGTAACTTCCACCGGCATGAGCCTTTCACGATCTCGCTCTGGATCCAGACGCCCGATGTAAAAGCGCGCGCGGTGGTGCTCCATCGTTCGCGCGCGTGGACGGATGCCGCGAGCCGCGGGTATGAGTTACTGATCGAGGAGGGCCGTGCGAAATGGTCGCTCATTCATTTCTGGCCCGGCGATGCGATTTCCATTCGCGCGCTCGCCCCACTGCCGCTCAACGAGTGGATCCACCTCACCGTGACCAATGACGGTTCCAGCCGTGCCGCTGGTCTCGGGATCTTCATTAATGGTCAGGCGGTGCCGACGGAAATCATCCGCGATCACTTGACGAAAGATATTACGGGTGGTGGTGGCGATACGATTGCGCTTGGCGAACGCTTCCGGGACCGCGGGTTCAAGGGCGGGTTGGTCGATGATCTGCGCGTCTTCGCTCGCGAGCTCACGCCACTCGAAATTCGCGAGGTCGGTGGGCCCGGCGATGGGACCGCGCCGGTGGCGGCCGCGACCGAAGGCGCCCGCTACGAGACCTACCTTGCGAATTATGATGAGCCGTACCGCGCGCAACTTGCCACGCTGGGGGCGGCGCGCGCGGTGCAAACCAAGCTCGCGGACGAGGCCAAGGAAATCATGGTGATGCGGGAACTGCCGGCGCCGAAGCCTGCCTACATTCTCAAGCGTGGTGAATATGATCAGCGCGGGGCGGAGGTTCGGCCGGATACACCGGCGGTCTTACCCGCTTTCCCAGCCGACCAACCGCGCAATCGCCTCGGGCTCGCCCGTTGGCTCACCGACCCTCGCCATCCGCTACTCGCGCGCGTGACCGTCAATCGCTTTTGGCAATCCCTCTTCGGCGTGGGTCTCGTAAAAACGCCGGACGACTTCGGTAGCCAAGGTCACCGCGCTGAATATCCGGCGCTGCTCGATTGGCTCGCCGGAGAATTTATCCGCTCGGGTTGGGATGTGAAAGCCCTGCTCAAGACGATCGTGCTTTCGCAAACTTATCGCCAACGCAGCTTCGCCCCCTTGGCGACCATGAGTGATGATCCGGAAAATACTTGGCTCGCCCGCGGTCCGCGCCATCGCCTCCCCGCTGAGATGATTCGCGACCACGCGCTCGCGGCGAGCGGGTTGCTGGTAGAAAAAATCGGCGGTCCGCCGGTGAATACCTACGACCTGCCAGAATCTTTTAAGCCGGCGCCCGTCGGCAAAGGAGCGGACCTCTACCGCCGGAGCGTCTACACGTTTTGGCGCCGGACCGGCCCCGCCCCGATGCTGGAGGCCTTCGACGTGCCCAAACGCGTCGTGTGCGTGGCTCGCCGCGATACGACGAATACTTCCCTCCAAGCGCTCGTCCTGCTCAATGGCCCGCAATTCGTCGAGGCCGCCCGCGTCCTCGCCGAAAAACTTCACCGCGCCTACGCGGACCAGCCGGTGGCGCTGGTCGCCGCGGCCTTCCGCGAGCTCACCTCACGCGCTCCCGATGCGGCTGAGCAAAAAATTCTCGGCCGACTCTTTGCGGAACAACTGGCCTGGTTTCGCGCGCACCCCGGAGAGGCCACCGGGCATCTCGCGATCGGCGCGACTCCCGTTGACGCCGCTCTGCCCGCTCCGGAAATTGCGGCGACGGCGATTCTCGTCAATACGCTCATGAACCACGATGCCTTTGCCGTGAAACGCTGATGCCCGCCATGTCGCCCCCCCTCTCCTCGCCGCCGCTCTGCACGGGTTACGCCCCGTGGTTTTCGATGAGCCGCCGCGAGTGCCTCAACCGTCTCGCGCTCGGGCTCGGCGGTATCGCCCTCGCCGATCTGCTCGGGAGCAAGGCCGGCGCCGCGACCCCCGGGCCTGCGGGTGACGTGCTCGCCGGCCTCCCGCACTTTGCACCCAAGGCCAAGCGCATCATTTATCTTTTTCAATCAGGCGGGCCCTCGCAACTCGACCTCTACGACTATAAACCACTCCTGAATCAACGCCACGGTGAACAGTTGCCCGCGAGCGTCCGCGGTGGCCAGCGCCTCACCGGGATGTCGGGTAACCAAAGTTCCATTCCCCTCGCGGGTTCCCCTTTTAAGTTTTCGCAACATGGGCGCAGCGGCGCTTGGCTGAGCGACCTGCTCCCGCACACCGCGAAAATCGCCGATGACCTGTGCATCATTCGCTCGATGCACACTGAATCGATTAATCATGGGCCGGGCGTTACGTTCATGCAGACCGGCTCCCAGATTCCGGGGCGGCCCAGTTTCGGCTCTTGGCTCGACTACGGTCTCGGCAGCGCCAACGAAAACCTCCCGTCGTTCGTCGTCCTCATTACGAAGGACAAAAAAGGGCAGCCGCTCATGTCGCATCTTTGGGGCGCCGGCTTTCTCCCGGCGAAACATCAGGGCGTGCGCTTTCGCTCAGGGCCCGATCCGGTGCTTTATCTCGGTAATCCGGCGGGCGTTTCAACCGAGAATCGGCGTCTCGCGCTTGATCGTCTGCGCGAGTTGCATGAGCACCAATTTGCCGGCACGCCCGATGCAGAAATCTCCGCGCGCATCGCCAATTATGAAATGGCTTTCAACCTGCAGACGAGCGTCCCTGAGGTGACTGATCTGAAGGACGAGCCGGCGCATGTCGTCGATGCTTACGGCCCGGATGCGCGCCAACCAGGCTCGTTCGCCGCCAACTGTCTCCTCGCGCGCCGCCTCGCCGAACGCGGGGTGAAATTTATCCAGCTGTACCATCAGGATTGGGATCATCACGGCGGATTACCCGGTGCGATCAAGCGGGAGTGCCTGCAGACGGACCAAGCCGCCGCGGCCCTCGTGGCCGATCTCAAGGCCCGCGGAATGTTGGCCGATACCCTCGTGGTTTGGGGCGGCGAATTTGGTCGCACCAATTATTGCCAAGGCCAGATGACCGCGACCAGCTTCGGCCGCGATCACCACCCCCGTTGTTTTTCAATTTGGATGGCCGGAGGTGGCGTGAAACCCGGGGTCACCCACGGCGAGACCGATGAATATGGCTACAACGTCGCCAGCGATGGCGTCCACATTCACGATCTCCACGCGACGATCTTGCATTTATTTGGCGTCGATCACGAGCGGCTGACGTACAAGTTTCAGGGTCGTCGCTACCGGCTCACCGATGTCCATGGCCACGTCGTGAAGGCGCTGCTGGCCTGATCCCCGTTCGCGGTCCTCGGAAGTTTGGGGTGGCCGCGAGCGTCGTGGGTGGTGGCCGGCGACGCGCGGGTGAGCGTGGGTGGTGGCCGCGAGCGTCGTGGGTGGTGGCCGGCGACGCGGGGGTGAGCGTGGGCGGTGGCCGCGAGCGTCGTGGGTGGTGGCCGGCGACGCGGGGGTGAGCGTGGGCGGTGGCACCGCTGTCTTCGGCGGCGCGCGGATGTCCATGGAATCAAAGTCGCGCTCGTGGGGTGGCGGTGGCGGAGTCGGGTGTCTTGGCCGCGAGCGGTGAGGCGCGGGGGATTCCGTGGGGCCGATCGCGTGCTGGCCCGGGGATGGGAGAGGCGAAGGCCGCGAGTGGCTCCGGGCGGTGCGCCCGATCTCCCCGGTGGCCTGCAGGTAAAGCCTGCGCCCGGCCATGCTGGGCTAACGTGCGTGAGCTCTCCGGCCCTCGCCAGTCGGTTTTATGTGGATACAGCGCGGAGTTGGGCCGAGCCGGCCCGTTGGCGCGGTGCGCGGAGTTGGGCGAGCCGGCCCGTTGGCGTGGTGCGCGGAGTTGGGGCGAGCCGGCCCGTTGGCGCGGTGCGGGGCGAGCGGAGGCGCGACCGGTCGCTAGATGGCCAGATCGTCTGGTGGGCTCGATGGCGGCGCGGCAGCGCTGAAGGGTTCGGTCAGGGCTTCTCCGCCGAGTAACTTCGCACCCTCGCGTTGCCAGCGGTAAACGAGGGGGGCCTTGGACCGTTCGAGTTGTTTGAACAGCGTGGGATCGGCGCGCTTGGCCAGTTCGAGTTCGTGCAGGCCGGTGTCATCGCAATTCAGCAGGCGGGCGTAGGGTTTAAAATGCTCGACGCGACCGATCACGCGGGAGTAGCCGTCGGCGGATTTTTTCGGTTGGGTGCGGTCCAACGCGAGGAAGGCGTAGGGTAAACTGCGGAGATCAATCCCGGCCCGCTGCCCGAATTTAACCCAATGAGAATTGGCGAAGATTTCTGCCGGGGGCGGTGCGAAAAAATGGCACCAGTGCCGCTCGTTTTCAGGCGCGAGCATGGGGCAGCTTTGCGCATGAGTACACGGCGCGACGACCGAAAAGACGGTGCGGAGATCGGCGTGCAGGTCCGCCAATTGTCGGCTGACGGCGCGCGTACCCGGCTCCACCCAGATGACGGCGGCGGCCCTTTGGATGAGGACCTGAAGTTCCGCCAGGGCCACTGGGCTGAGCTCGTTGAGCACGTGGCTGACGATGAGGAGTCCGATGGGATCGGTGCTGGTGAGGAGGGCCGGGGTGGCGGTGTCGACCTGCAGGGACGGGAAGGATTGCCGGGCGGCTTGGACGGCGAAATCACAGGCCAGCGATGAATGGTCCCAGACGGTGAGGGCGTCGAAGGCTTCGGCTCCGAAAAAGGTGAGGACGCGGCGGGCGGCGACGCCACTGCCGCACCCCCAGTCGAAGACGGTGCGGACGGATTTTGCCGGCTGCCACCCGCGCAGCCGCGACTCGCGCAAGACGTGATCCCATTTCCAAGCGATGCGCGCCCCATAGGTGAAGTCGTAGTTTGCGAGGTCCGCCGCGGTTGACCAGTAAGGGCCCTCTGCCGCCGACCCGCGCAAAAAGTGCTGGCGCAGGCGGTCGAGGACGTGCCAATCAAGTTCTTCCCAGTTCATTGGGGAGCGACCAAATCAAATCCCAGGTGTTTGGCCAGCTGTTGCTCGCGAATTCCATAAAAGCGGGCGAACGCGCGGATGCGACCGGCGAGGGCGTCGGTCGCGGTTCCCCGCGGGGCGGTCTGGTGGGCGGCGATCATTAAGTTTTTTGCGGTGTGTGCGGTGGAGATAAATTCAAATACCTTGGTGCGATAGCCCGCCCATTCCAGCAGTTGTGCGCGGAGGGCGTCGGTCACAAATTCCGCGTGCCGCTCTTGAAAAATACCATGGCGGAGGGCGTCGGCGAAGACGGGGGGCGCGGTCAGTTGGCGGCGCAGTTCTTTCTGGCAGCATGGCGCCACGAGCAGGAGTTGGGCGCCGGCCGCGAGGCCGCGGGCCAGCGCGTCGTCGGTGGCGGTATCGCAGGCGTGCAAAGCGATCAGGACATCGCATGGGGTGACCGGCACGTCGGCGATGTGGCCGGCGGTAAAGGTAAGGTAAGGGGCGAACGGTTGGGCGCGGGCGATGCGGTTGCACAGTTCGACGAGTTCGGGCCGCGTCTCGACTCCTTGGATACGGGCGCGTTCGCCGAGCAGCGCGGCCACGGCGAAGGTGAGGTAGCCCTTGCCGCTGCCCATATCGGCGATCGTGAGAGGGCGATCGGTGGGCAGTGCGCTCTCGGCGAGCAGGTGACTGAGCAGCTCGGCAAACTTCTGAATCTGCCGGAATTTGTCCGCCATCCCCTCGCGCGGTTTGCCGTGCTCATTGGTGACGTTGAGCGCATAGAGCCAAGGCGCCTCGGCTGGGATGACGTGCGCTTTCGGCCGGTCATGGCCGGGGGCGGACGGGGCCGGCGGCTGCGGCGGAAGGTTGGTTTTCAGGCGCGCGGTGCCGTCGAGCTGGGCGGCAAACTGAAAGGCTTGGTTGGTTGTGAATAAATGGGCGTCGAAAAAACGTTCCGTAAGCAGCGCCCTGAGTTCGGCGAGGGCGGTCGCCGCCGGATGATTCTTCGTGATATCGCGGGTCGGATAGCGCCACACGAACGCGTAGTGCGGTCCGGTTTTTAGTAGGACGGGGCGTACGAAAATGTTCTGCAGATCGTCCTGGCCGGCCCGCGGTTTCCCCAGCGTCAATTTAACGAGCGTCCCATCGGTGAGCGCATCGCGGAGGTGGTTGAGGAAACGTTCGAGGGCGGCAGGAGACGGCATGGCGACCGAGCCTGACACGTTCAGGCGAGGCAGCGCACGGCTAAAGACGACCAAGCTGTCCACCGTGATTTTTCCGTCGGCCACGCGCGTGATTTTTGGGAATAAAGCGCCCGGGCCCGCGGGGCCGCCCCGTCGCGGTCTTCGAGAAGCGGGTCGTTTTTAAATGGGTCCGGGCGGCGAGTGTCTCGGAGGGGTGCGGTCGGAGCGGCGGCAAAATCGTCTGCGCGGCCCGGTGGGGTTGCTTTGGAGCTTTCCAAGCCCAGCCCGGCTAAGACACGGTGATCGATCGTGAAATTCGTTTCGTTATTTTTCTTACTGACATGGTCGTTTGCCTTGCGGGCGAGCGGGCCGGTGCTGGTTAAGCCAGTGACCGCCCAGCATGGGATGGTGGTCGCGGCGCATCCGGAAGCGGTCGCGGCGGGGGTCGCCGTACTCCAGGCGGGGGGGAATGCGGTGGATGCGGCGATCGCGACTTCCTTAGCCGTGGGGGTGGCCGAGCCGTACGGGTCGGGCTTGGGGGGGAAGCTGATGCTGCTTTTTTTTGAGGCAAAGACGGGGCGGACGTTTGCCGTCGACGCCATGGATCGGGCGGGCTCCTTGGACCTGAAAGCGTATCGCCAGCGGCCCGAGGAGGATCGCAGTTACGGCTATGGTTCGGTGTGCGTGCCGGGCCTGGCGGCGGGTCTTTGGCTGGTCCATCAAAAATGGGGCGGGCGACCTTGGGCCGAAAATATTCAGCCGGCGATTGCTTTGGCCCGGCGAGGTTTTTTAATTCTGCCAAAGGCGCAGGGAATGTTTGCTGAGCAAGAGAAGAAGTTGCGCAAGGGCGATCGGGAGATTGCGCGTCTGTACTTGCCGGAGGGGCAGCTGCCCGTGGCGGGTACGCGGCTGGCGAATCCGGATCTCGCTCGTACGATGGAGATTTTAGCGAAGGAGGGGCGGGACGGTTTTTATCGGGGCGAGGTCGCCGGGGCGATCGTCTCCGCATCGGAAAAAGGCGGGGGGGTGTTGACCTTGGCGGACCTTGCTGACTACGAGGCGCGAGTGGTTGAGCCGATGACGATGGTTTTTCGTGGGTACACGTTGATTTGCGCGCCGCCGCCCGCAAGCGGGGCCGCCTTGTTTTTGCCGATCATGAAGGTGCTGGAGACGGAGACCTTTGGTGGCGGTCCGCTGCGCACGGCGGCCAATCTCCACACGCTGGGTCGGGTCTGGCGGGTGGTGGCGCCTCGGGTGAGCCGCACGATCGGCGACGCGCCGGAATCGCGGTTTCTTTTCGAGAAATTACTGGCTCCGGATTCGATTGCGGCGTTGCGAGCCGCGGCCAGCGCGGAGTCGGGGAAATCCAGAAAAGTCTCGAGGGTGGACCCGTTCCCGACCGGAGCGTGGCCGGTTCCGGACGATTCGGCCGAGAGCTGGGGTGGGGAAGTATCGCCCTTTTACGAGAGCCCAATGGCCGCCACGACGCATTTCATCGTCGTCGATGGAGCTGGCAATATCGTCTGCGCCACCCAGTCGCAAAGCCTGCATTTTGGGGCGGGCGTCGTGCCGCCTGGGACGGGCGTCGTCATGAATAATTCGATGAGTAATTTTACGTTTACCGATCTTAAAAGCATCAATGCAGCGGCTCCGGGCAAACGTGCGCGGAGCACGATCGGGCCGACGATTGTGCTGCGGGATAGTCGACCGGAATTGGCGATCGGGATTCCCGGGTCCTCGCGGATCCCGACGGCGTTATTGCAAGTGCTCCTCGATCGCCTGGCCCTCGGGCGTCCGCTGGCGGAGGCGATCGGCGACACGCGTTTTCATTTCTTGACCCCGCTGCGGGCGACGGACCACGAGGCGTTTGAGGCTGAGCAGTCTTTTCCGCATGCGGAAGCGGTAGCGTTAAGAGCGCTCGGCTGGCGGGTGAATCTGCCGGAGGCGGCCGGGACGGGGCGGTATTTTGGTGGCGTCAATGCCGTCGAGTTTAACCGTGATGGCACGCTCTCGGGTTATGCGGATCCACGCCGGACCAATGTGGCCGCGGGTTATTGATCGTGGCGCCGGGGCTGGAGGGGTCGATTTCGTTGGCCGTCGCGCGCGGGCGGGCCCGGTGCGTTTGAGCAGCTTGCTCACCGCCTGGGGGGGCACCCCGAGTAAGCGGGCGGCCTGGCTCTGATTCCCGTGGGTCTTGCGCAAGACACTGTGCACGACCTGATTTTTTACGGTGCGCAGAGGCGCGGCTTTGGCGACCCTCCCGGCCGCGCGGCGTATGTCCGAGCTGACCAAGCGGTTTTAATCAATCGGCGTTGCCCGCGTGAATCCTTCGTTCGTTTTTTTGGGCCTCCGCGTGGGCGCAGCGCTGGTCGGGCTCGCGGCGCTTGGTGCCGCCGTGGAGCCGATGGGCGGGTACCGCGGTGATCGGCGGGTAATGCTGGTCGGGCCGGCGTTGGTGAAAAAAATGGCGCGCGTTCGAGCCTGAGTCCGTCGCGCCACCGCGCCGCTATTTCAGCGGCGCAGATGTCGTCTTCACCAACTTGGAAACGGCGATCGCCTACGGATTGGCGGCCGGCACGGTCCGGCGCGATGCGGCTGTTTATAAAGGCATGCAGAAAATAATGGAGCTGGCGGCGCCTGATCTCGTCGCCGGGTTTTTTTATCGCTCAGTTTGTTAATCTTTTTGCGTGGTCGAAGGTCGGCGTGAGCCTCGCCGTCAACGGGGCCGCCTTCTTGAAGGCGCTGCCGCTGGGACCGGTTCCTTTGCTGGTGGACCTCGTCTTAATCACCGCGCTGTCAGATATTTTCCTCGGCCGGCTTCCGCGCAACGGGCGATTCTGGCACCCGTTTTTGTGCCGATGTTTAGGCTGCTGGGCTACTCTCCGGAACCACCCAGGCCGCTTTCGGCGTCGGTGATAGCGGGATGAACGTCGTGACGCCGTTGGCCTCGAATTTCCCGCTCGTTCTGATATCTGCGCAACGCGACGCGCCCAAGCCGGGGATCGGGACCATGGTTGCCCCCCTGCTGCCGTACTCGTTTTTCTTTATGCTCGGCGGGACGGCGCGGCTGCTGCTGTGGTTATTCTTGGGTTGGCCCCTGGGCCGAGGTGCGCGGCTTTTCCTGCGGCTGTCCTGAGGTTCGGTTGGCGGGCGGACGCCAGTTGGGTTTCGGCTGATCGGGCGCGCGGGTTGGTCGTGGCCGCCGCCTCGTTCTCTCGCGAACGGCTGGTCCAGGCTCGGGCAGCATGGGTTGGGCGCTGGGTTCAGCTGGGTCGATGAACGCGCCGGTCAGCGCTTCGTGCCGGCGTTGATCTCTTTATAAAATTTGGTGTCATTCTGTTCGGTTTCCCGCCAACTATTCCGTTGCATGTCCCGAATTCAGCAAATTTTTGCCCGTGCCCGTGCCGAGAATCGCGCCGCCTTCGTCGCTTACGTCTGCGCGGGTGATCCTGATTTCGAAACCTCGATCGAGGTCTGCCGCACGTTGCTGGCGAATGGGGTCGATCTCCTTGAACTAGGCGTGCCGTTTTCGGATCCCCTCGCGGATGGTCCCACCAATCAACTCGCGGCGCAACGGGCTCTCGAGAACGGCATGACCGCCGCCCGCGTCTTCGAATTGGTCCGCCGTATCCGCGAGTTCAGTCAGGCGCCCATCGTGTTTTACACCTACTATAACTTGGTCTTTTCCAATGGGGTTGATGCCTACGTGCAAGCCGCCAAATCGGCTGGCGTCGATGGTATCCTCACTTTGGATTTGCCGCCGGAGGAGGCCGGGGAGCTGGCCGCGGCCTGCCAGTGCCACGGGCTCGAAACCGTTTTTATTATTGCCCCGACCTCACCGGATGCGCGGATTGCCAAAATCGCCGCTTTGGCGACTGGGTTTATTTATTATGTCTCGCAGGAGGGCGTGACGGGCGTGCGGGCCCAGGTGGCCGCAAATATCCCCGAGGCGATCGCCCGTATTCGTGCGCACACGTCTTTGCCGGTCGTCGTGGGCTTCGGGATTGGCACGCGGGCTCAAGTAGCCGAAGTGGCGGTCCACGCGGATGGCGTCGTCGTCGGCAGTGCGTTGGTCAATTGTATCCGCGATCATCGTACCGATACCGCGCGTTTGCTCGCGGTACTCGCGGAACGTTCCGCGGATTTGGTGGCGGGTCGGCAGCGGTAAAGAACCTGCCCTGCTCACCGCGTGATTTCGTCGGCTTCTCGCCAGGGGTTGACGGTTGGGCGGCGAGGCGATGTATCCGGTCATGAAGAAAATCCTGCTGGTTGATGATGATCGGCTGCAGTTTCGAATCATGCAGGGGTTTCTCGCGGCATTACCAGCGGGGGGCTACGAGTTAGCCTGGGCTTCGAATTACGCCGAAGGGCTCGCGATGTTGCTGTCGGGCGACTACGCGGCTGGCCTGCTCGATTATCAGCTCGGCGAGCGCGATGGGCTGCAGCTCATTCGTGAAGCGACTGCCCGAGGGTCTCGCACGCCCATCATTTTTCTCACGGCGGAGACGGCCGAGCGGGTCGACCTCGCGGCGATGGACGCGGGCGCACTCGACTATCTCATCAAGGGCGAGATTACCGCGCGAATCCTCGAGCGCTCGCTGCGCTATGCACTTAAACTCGGAGGCACCCTGGAGGCGTTGCGGTTGCTGACGACGCGTGATCAATTGACCGGTTTGTGGAATCGCCGGGAGCTTGATCGTTTTCTTAAAGACGAGTGTGAGCGGGCGATGCGGTTCGGTCATAGCCTCGGTCTCGTCATGGTCGATCTCGACCATTTCAAACGGATTAACGACACTCACGGCCATCCCGTGGGCGACATCGTTTTGCGCGAAGTGGCTCGCCGGTTTAATCGGCAGGTGCGGTCGGTTGATCGGGTGGCGCGTTTTGGGGGCGAGGAGTTTGTCCTGATTTTGCTCCAGACCGATTTGACCAGCGCGATGGACGTCGCGCGGCGCGTGTGCGCAGCGGTGGCCCGCGATCCGTTTTTTACCGAGGAGCAGCATCCGCTAACTATTACAGCGAGCGCGGGTGTGGCGGTTCTGCCGAATCACGCGGCCGACGCGAGGGTCCTCTTGGCGATGGCGGATCGGGCCCTTTATGCCGCCAAGCTGCAGGGGCGTAATCGGGTCATCGCCGCGAGCGATTTGGGCCGGGTTGCTTAAGCGGGGCCCAGGACCCGCAGGCTGGCTGGGCGTACGGTAAATTCGATGCGCTGGCCGGCGTCGTGGGATTCTCCGTCGGTGTGCAGGCGACCCGCGCTGGTCCGTTCGATCACAAAGTGGGGCCCGCGCCGAGTGGTGACGTTTTTTCCGCCTTGGATTTTACCCAGAAAAAGGCGCGCGATCAGAGGGGCCGCGCTCCGCCACGAGATGGGCGGGAGGGCGCAGAGGTCGAGCTGGCCGTCGTCGACCCGCGCGCCTGGGGCGATCCGCGCGTTGTTGCCATACTGGTCGGCATTGGCGACGACCAAGGTGAAACTCTGGAGCGGCGTCCGCCGATTCCCTTCCACGATCGTAATCTGCTCCGGTTGCCAGCGACGAAACGCCTGCGCACTCGTGGTGAGGTAGCGGTAGAATCCTCGGCGCGGCAGTCGATTGAACCGTTGGGCAATTTCGGCTTCGAAGCCAATGCCCGCCACATTGAAAAAAGGATGACCGTCGGCCAGCCCGCTATCGATCAGGCGCGGCCGCCCGTGGCGCAAAATGTCCACGGCATGGGCGGGCGAACCGTGGATGCCCAGGTGGCGGGCGAGGCCATTGCCGGATCCGCAGGAGACGAGCCCCAAGGTGGCGGTGGTTCCCACCAGCGCAGATCCGACCTCATTGAGGGTGCCGTCGCCGCCCACGGCGACGATCAACGCGCAGCCCTCCGCGAGCGCGCGGACGGCAAGATCGTAGGCGTGGCGCGGGCGCTCCGTATGTACCGCCGTGCCCCCGGTTTCCTGGATGAACCGGGTGAGCGCGGGAAGATACCGGGCGGCGTGGCCGGAACGTGGGTTGATAATAAAGCGGGTTTTCAGATTGGAAATTTTTTGACCGGAGATCGCGCGGTCGGCATCAATAAGAACTGAAATTTCTATGTCGTTAAAGCCTATCGTTTACGCGCTCACCGGACCGACGGCCGTCGGGAAAACCGCGTGGGCGTTGCGCTGGGCCGAAAGGTGCGGCGCGGAGATCTTGTCGTGCGATTCCTTGTTGTTTTATCGCGGGATGGATATTGGAACCGCCAAGCCGAGCGCGGCGGAACGGGCGCGAGTTCCCCACCACCTCATCGATATCTGCGATGTCGCGGAGCGGATGGATATCGTCGATTACGTGCGACGCGCCCAGCGGGCGTTGGGCGAGATGCTGGCCCGCGGACGGCCCGTCCTCATCACGGGAGGCAGCGGCTTTTACCTCAAGGCTTTCTTTTCCGCGGTCGCCGATGACGTGAGCGTGGCCGCGCCGGTCCGCGAGGAGCTGGGGCAACTCCCCCTCGCGCAAGCTCTCGCCCGGCTCCGCCTCCTCAATCCCGCGGGTCTGGGCGCTCTCGATGTGGCTAACCCGCGGCGAGTCGCCCGCGCGCTTGAAAGGTGTGTCGCCTCGGGTCGCCCGCTCTGGGAGTTGCAGGCCGAGTTTGCCCGCCGGCCTTCACCCTTTGCCGATTATCAAATTGAGCTGACGCGTTTGCACCGCGAGCCGGCTGATTTGGAAAATCGCATCGTGGCGCGCGGGCAAGCGATGATCGCGGCGGGCTTGGTGGGGGAGGTCCGCGGGTTACTCCCCCGCGGTTTGGCGGGTAATTTGAGCGCGGCTAAAGCCATCGGTTATCGCGAGGTGCTGGCACTCTTCGCGGGCGAAATCGCCGAGGCCGATCTCGGGCCGTTGATCACTCGCAATACGCGCGGCCTGGTTAAAAAACAGCTGACGTGGTTTCGTACGCAACTGCCGGCGCATCGTCAGATCTCGGCCGCCACCCTGGAGGATGATCGCGACTTATTTCCCCGCTGAAGAGCGCGCCCGCCGTCCGGCCACGCCAGCGGCTGGCTTCCGCGCGTGCTCGCCTCGCGGTCACGCCAACCGCCCGCTTTATTTCTGGTTATGGGGGTGCACGCCTCACTTAACCGCATGGAGGACTTGGAATTTCTGGCCGAGATGGGCAGGGTGCAGCAGCTGGAGCAGGGCTCGTTTGCGCGGACTAAAGTGAGCGGCCTCGGCGGCGCTGGCCTTCGCGATAACCTCGCCAGCGTGCCGGATGAAAAAGGCTTCTTGGAATTCGAGCACGGGTGCGGCAAAGCCGCGCTCGCGGAGGGCTGCCTCGAGCCAATCCCAGCAGACGTGACAGGTCAGATCCTGTTCGCCCGGCCGTGCCAGTAAATCATTCGATTGGGTGTGGCGGTAATAGGCGCGCAACGTTCCTTGAGGCGTGTCGTGCCACAAGGACTGCAACGTCTTGCCGTAGTCGATCGCCACGAAGAGTCCTTGCCAGGGCTCGGCCAAGATCTTTTCCGCCAGAACCGTTGCGGCCCGCGGCTCATCAAGGCGATAGTTCGCCGTGCTCGGTGGTGCGTCCGTGCTGGCCGGCGCGGCCAGTTCGACTTCCGTCAAGCGCCCACCGCTTAATTTAACGCCGAGCGTACGCCATCGCCCTTCTCGGTAAACCAGGCTTTGACACGGCTGCGCGTCAAAGAGCTCGTTGGAGAAGACAACGCACGGCCCGTGCAACGCGAGGGGCGCGTTGAGTCGTCTTACCTCCGTCCGCGCGAAGGCATGCGCCACGTTGGTCATCACCCCGCCCCGCGCGGGCTCTGCCCCGATCTCAATAAAAACATGCTGGGCGGGGTCGCGACCACTCGCCCGTAATATTTTCGCGCACGCCGCGTTCACCAATTCTCCGAAAATCTCACCACTGCTCGTGGCTGTAAAAAAATCGGTTTCACCACCCCGACCCACGCGAACACGCGCCCGCTGATAGTAGCCAACCTCAGGATGGTAGAGCGCCAAGGCCATGAAGCGGGCCAGCGGCATCGTGCCATTGGCGTCTGCCTGGTCGCTAAAGACGGCCAGAAATTCGTTGCTCGGAGCGGAGGAGGAGTCAGGTGACGAACCCATTTACAACGTGATGCGGATGCCCACACTCCGCCTGATGTTCAAACGGATTCTTACTTTCGTCTCGGCCTTGGCGCTGCTGCTTGCGCTTGGTGCGGCCGCCTGGCGGGTGTCGGCCGCTTGGTCGTTCTGGCCGAATCGCGACCTCACGCGCTCGGTGAACGTCGTCAAAGATGTCATGCGGCTGGTCAACGAAAATTATTTGGATGAAAAGGCCGTGACTTACTCGTCGCTCGCGCGGAGAGCCCTCCACGGGATGGTGGAAACGCTCGATCCTCACTCGGAGTTCTTGGAAAAAAAAGAAAATGATGAGTTTGAGGAGGATTTAACCGGCGAGTTCGGCGGAGTGGGTATTCAAGTTGAGACGCGCCTCAACCGGATTGTGGTGATCGCGCCGCTGGCCGATAGCCCGGGGGAGCGTGCTGGGATTCAGACCGGCGATGAGATTGTCAGCATCGACGGTCAGGCGCTTGAAGTCGGCGGGGTCATTGACGGTGTGGTCGGCCGCTTGCGGGGCAAACCGCAGACCTCCGTGGTGATTGGGCTCTTTCGGCCGGCGACCCAAACGACGCTTAATTTTACGCTGGTTCGCGAGATTATTAAGGTGAAGAGCGTTCGCGGTGCCCGGGTGCTGGCGGCGGGGATGGGGTATCTGCAGTTGATCGATTTTTCTGAACATACGGCGGAGCAATTTAGGAGCGCCTTGGGCGATTTATTACGGGCAGGCGCGACCAGCCTGATTCTTGATCTCCGTAATAATCCGGGCGGGTTGCTCGATGCGGCCGTGGAAGTGGCTGAACCTTTCTTTAAAAAAGGGGAGTTGATCGCGTACACGAAAGGCCGGAAGCCCTCCGATCGTGAGGATTTTAAGGCTGAAGCGGACGGACCGCCGCTGGCGTTACCCTTCGTCATTTTGATCAATGGGGGCAGCGCCAGCGCGGCGGAGATCGTGACGGGGGCGTTGAAAGATACGAGCCGGGCGGTGGTTGTCGGCGAGCGCTCGTTCGGCAAGGGGTCGGTGCAATCGGTGTTTAAATTAGAGCACGGCGAGGGGCTGCGCCTGACCACGGCCCGGTACTATACCCCGAGTGGCGCGATCATCCATGAGCAAGGCATCGCGCCGGACGTGGAGGTGGTGATGACCTCCGAAGAAGACAGCCAGCTGGCAAGGCAACGGAGCCGCTCGGATATCACGGATCCGCTTCTTTTTAAGGAGCGATTCGGGTTTAGCCCCATCGCTGATCGGCAACTGGAGGCAGCCGTGGCCGTGCTGCGCGGTTTGCAGTTATTGGATGGGCTTCCTCGGGCGGGACTCCTTCCCCTAAGATGATTCTCGCCATCGAGAGTTCCTGTGATGAGACGGCGCTCGCCTTCTTCGATCCGCACGTCGGGCTCAGCGGCGAGTGGGTCCATAGCCAAATGGCGCTGCACGAGATTTATGGCGGGGTCGTGCCTGACCTAGCCACGCGTGAACACCTCCGCGCGATCGGCCCCTTGCTCGGCCTGGCGGCGCGCGGTCCTGGTTGGGAGCGGGTGAGCGCGATTGCGGTGACCTATGGTCCCGGTTTGGCCGCTTGCCTCGCGATGGGGGTCGCCGCGGCCAAGTCATTGGCCCATACCTTGCGCGTGCCGGTGATCGGCGTAAATCATCTGCGCGGGCATGTCTGGTCTCCCCTGATTGCCTTGCACGCGGAAAGTCCTTTGCAGTTCGATGAGCGTTTGGCGGCGCTGCTGCCTCACCTCGGGTTGATCGTCTCGGGCGGTAACACCTTGTTATTTACCGTCGATTGCCATCGCCAGGTCGCGGTGCTCTCTTCGACTCGCGACGATGCCGCGGGCGAAGCGCTGGACAAGGGCGCGAAATTATTGGGGCTGGGTTACCCGGGGGGGCCGCTCATCGAAAAATTGGCCGCGGGTGGGCGGAGCGATGCCTTTGATTTTCCACGGGGTATTGGCCGTAAAGACGAACTTGATTTTAGTTTCTCCGGTCTAAAAACCAGCTTGCGTTATCTTTTGGAAAAGCTGCCGGCAACGGAGGTTTTGGCCCGCCGAGCTGATTTGTGCGCGAGTTATCAGCAGGCGGTTGTCGATGCGCTCGCCCGCAAAACCCGCGCCGCCTTGCGCCAGGGCGGGGGGCGCTTTCAGAGTGTCGGGCTCTCCGGCGGTGTCGCTAATAATGGCCCGCTCCGGGCCGCCATCGCCGCGGAGGCGCAACGGGCCCGCGCGCCTTTCTTTGCCGCCGAGCCACGACACACCGGAGATAATGCCGCGATGATCGCTTTTGCCGCCTGGGTGGATCGAGCCGGCGCCGATGCCACCGCCGGTACTTCCCTGCGGATTCAGCCGAGCGCCGCGCTCGCTTAATACCCACGGAATTCTTCCTGCACCGGCCCGCTCGGCGGCCACGGTTACCTACTTGTAGTCTCGCCGGAGGTTGCTCGGTAAAATCCCCAGTTCCTCCCGATATTTGGCCACCGTCCGCCGCGCGATCTTAATGCCTTTTTCTTGTAACTTCACCACCAACTCCTGATCGCTGAGCGGTCCAGCTTTGTCCTCAATGTTTATCAGATCGCCGATCATTTCCTTCACACTCGTGTTCGAAACCGCCGCGCCGCTGTCCGCCTGATAGCCCGGTGTAAAAAAATATTTGAAATCAAATACGCCGTGCGGCGTGCGAATGTATTTATTGGCGATCGCGCGGCTGACCGTCGTCTCGTGCACCCCGACGACGTCCGCAACCTGCGTCATCGTCAGCGGCTTCAACGCCGATACCCCACTCTCAAAAAACGCTTTCTGGGCCTTGATGATCTCCGCCGTGATCCGCTCAATCGTTCGTTGCCGTTGCTCAATCGAATCAATGAGAAATTTCCCCGACTTCATCCGCTCACGCAGATAGTCACGCTCCACTTTGCTCAGTGTCCCTTTGGCGATCAGATCCCGATAAGTACTGGAAAGCCGGAGGCGCGGGATGTAGTCGCTGTTGAGGATGATCTTCCAGCCGTCTCCTTCCGCTTCGACGGTGACATCGGGGATCACAATTTGGTTATTATCTTCCGCAAAGCGGCGCCCCGGCGCGGGATCGAGTTGCCCGATTTCCTCGATCGCAGACTGGATATCGTCGGCATCCGCGCCCAGTTTCCGGGCGAGATCGAGGATCCGCCGTCGAGTCAATAAAACGAAATGATCACGAATCATGCGCGCCGCCAGCGAGGTCCCACGGTGCTTGGCGATGAGCTGCGCGAGCAGGCAATCTGCGAGGTCCTTCGCGCCGACACCTGCCGGATCGAACGTCTTGAGCAGTTTCAAGGCCTCGTGGACGGCGTCGAGCGGTAGCGCCGTCTGGAGAGCCACGTCGGCTGGGCTCTGACTGAGAAAGCCGCGATCATCCAAGCCCCCGATGAGATGACGCATCGCTGCCATCGCCGGTGCCGTCAGATCGCTCGTTTCCGCTTGCTGCATCAGGTGCTCTTGCAGGGAGGTCTCGCTCACCAGCGAATCGAAAAAATGCTGCCGACGTTCGGCGTCTTCCGAGGTGTAGGGTTGGGCGCCACCGACGCTGGCCATGTGGTCGCGCCAGTCTTCGTCCATCTTGCCGAGAATTTCAAATTCCCGATCTTTTGAGAAATCCATTTCGTCGGCCTTGGGCTCTCCGATGGTTTGATCAATCGGGGCGCTGGCTTCCGCGGCGTCCCCGCTGGTGTCGCCGTTGCGGTCGGAATCTCGATCGGTGGCGTTGTCCTCGTTATTCGGATTATCGAGACTTTCGCCCTCCATCGGCAACTCCTCGAGCGTCGGATTGGTCTGCAGCTCCTCCTGAATGACCGAGCGAAGGTCCAAGGCCGCCACTTGGAGGATTTTGAGTGAATGCCGGAGTTGCGGCGCTAGAATCAGCGACTGCGTTTGTCGCTGGCGGAGGTCCTGACTAAATCCAGGCCCACTCATTTTGATGTAAAGAAAATGGGCTCATCTCACGTGGGCGGGCGGGTAGCGTGGGGTGGCACAACGGGATCGCGGACCCCGAAAAGGTCTTTCAAGTAAACGCTCAGTTTCTCATTCGTCGGGCCGTAGCGTTCGCTGTAGAGATAGACTTCGAGGGCGGTGAGCATCTCGGCGGCGGACTGGTAACGATCATCGCGATTACGAGTCAGCGCCTTTTGAATGATCGTCTCGAGCCCCGCATCGATGTCAGGCCGGAGCGTCGCAAATTTCGGGATCGGCAGGCCCAGAATATTGCGCCGCGATTGCGCGCGGTCTGCGGACTTGAAAATATTCCGGCCAAGCAGCAACTCGGTCAGGACAATGCCCAGGGGAAAGAGGTCCGCCCTCGCGTCAGTGATCTCGTAGTTGGCCTGCTCGGGGGAGAGGTACTCGTCTTTTCCGGCGATCACTTTGCCCTCCTCATTATACATCAGGTCGAGCGCCTTCGCGATACCGAAGTCCGTGAGTTTCACGTCGCCCTCGAAGGCCATCATGATATTTTTCGGCCCGATATCCCGATGCACAATATTCAGGTGGCGGTTGTCGCGGTCGCACTTGGTGTGGGCGTAGGCGAGCCCACGGGCGACGCGCGAAACGATGAAAGCGGCGAGATCGGTCGGGAGCGGTTTCCCAAACTTGCGGTGTTCATCAAGGAACTGCTCAAGATTTACGCCGCGCACGTACTCCATCACCATGAAATACTGCCCGCCAATCTGCCCAAGGTGGTACGTCTGCACGATATTCGTGTGAATCAGATCCGCCACCAAGCGCGCTTCGCCAATGAAATTATTCTGAAACTCCTCAATCGCGGAGTACTCTTCGCGAATGAGTTTTACAGCGACGACCTTCTTGAAGTTGCCGGCGCCGAGTTGGTTCGCCTCATAGACCAGCCCCATGCCGCCTTCGGCAATTTTACGGGTCATCTCGTAGTGGAGCTCGTTGAAAATGTGTTTGATCGAAGCCACGTTTCAGATTGAAGGCCATCAGCGGCAGGACTGGCAAGTGTGCATTGTGTCATCGGCCCGAAATTTGCTGCAGCGCACGTTTGACAGGTGATTTCCGAGTTCTACGGTAGCCCTCCGATGATCACCTTAACCGCTCGGGCCGCTCGGCAAGTTACCGCTATGCACGCTGATCTCAACGCTCCCGCGAAGCGTTTGCGGGTTTTAGTGGAGTCCGGTGGCTGCTCCGGTTTTCAGTATGGGATGTCGTTTGATGAACTGAAGCCCGATGATACCCAACTGGAGAGTGAAGGGGTGGCCTTGCTCATTGATCCTGCCAGTCTCGCGTATATGTCTGGTTCTTCCATCGACTTTGACGATGGCCTTCACGGCAAGGGCTTCGAAATCAAAAATCCCAATGCGCAGAGCACCTGCGGTTGCGGCAAATCTTTTTCCTGAGTCGTTCCGCGGCCTTATTTGGTGCCTTGGTGAAGTGCCACAATTCCCGCGGTCAAGCCCGTGGCGCTGACCGCCGTAAATCCCGCCTGGCTAATTTCCGCGCTGAGCGCCGCGCGGTGGGGGAACTCCTCAATCGTATGGTTCAGATACGTGTAGGCGGCCCGATCTCCCGTGAGCATTCCCGCGGCGAGGGGCAGCAGATTTCTTAAATAAAAATAATAAATCGGGCGAAACCACCTTTGCGGCTGGGAAAATTCGAGGACCGCGAGGTGCCCGCCCGGACGTAAAACACGGTGCATCTCCCGGAGCCCTCGCGCGCGGTCGGCGAGGTTGCGCAGACCGAAGGCAATGGTGACGGCGTCGAAGCTGGCGGCGGGGAGCGGGAGCGCGAGCCCATCGCCGAGTTGAAAAGTGACGTTCCCGTAGCGCGGCGGTGCGGACTTCTTTTTGACCGCCGCGGCGTCGAGCATCGGCTGGCAAAAATCCATGCCAAGAATCGCGGCTTTCGCGGGTAACGCCCGGCTGAGGGCGAAGGCGACGTCGCCGCTCCCCGTCGCGAGATCGAGGACCGTTGCCGGCGTTCTCGCCCGCACTGCGGCGACCAATCGCTGCCGCCACCAAATATCGATCCCGCCCGAGAGCAGACGATTCGCGAGGTCATAGCGCCCAGCGATCCGCCCGAACATCGAATTGACGGCCTCGGGATCAGTCATGCCACGGCGCTTTTCGCCAATTCTGAATCGAAAAATTAAAAACCATAGTGGTTGACGTAATTAGAAGGACTTTAGTAATTTAGGTTGTAGCGAGGCATCTTTAATTTACCCTGAAAGAATTCTTATGTCCAACCTAACGAAACGCGAAATTGTTCTGGAGATATATCGGAAAACAGGATTTCCCCAAAAGCAAGTGGTGGATATCGTTCAGCAAACGCTTGATATTATTCAAAATGCCTTGGCGGCCGCCCGCTCTGTGGAGCTGCGGAATTTTGGCGTGCTGGAGGTCCAAGTGCGCAAGCAGCGGATCGGTCGTAACCCGAACAAGCCAGCGGCTGAGGTGGTCATTCCTCGCCGGGCGGTGGTAAAGTTTAAGTCTGGGAAAATTCTTAAACAACAGTTGAAGCTCCTTGATTTGACCAAGCTGCTGCCGCCGCCTCGGGCTAAATTAGAGATTTAAGCGGGGCGTGCCGGGCGTGCCGGGCGTCCCGTCGTGCGTCGTGGCCGATGGGGCCTTCCGGAGGGTTTTTTGTCGCACTGGTTGCGGGCCTCCTTTCACGATGGGTTTTTATGGCGACGTTCCAGACTCTGCCCGGCTTCCGTGAGTTTTATCCCGAGGATTGCGCGCGGCGTAATCACATCTTTCGTCTTTGGCGCCAATCGGCCGGGACTTACGGTTTTGCGGAGTACGATGCGCCCGTGCTCGAACCGCTCGATTTGTACAAGGCGAAATCGGGTAACGAGATCGAAGCCCAGCTGTTTAGTTTTACCGATAAGGGCGGCCGCGAGGTCGCTTTGCGGCCGGAAATGACGCCCACGGTCTGTCGCTTGGTCGGGGCCCGCGCGAGTGCGTTGAAGCGGCCGGT
Organism: Opitutus sp. GAS368; assembly: GCA_945903465.1. GTDB lineage: Bacteria > Verrucomicrobiota > Verrucomicrobiia > Opitutales > Opitutaceae > ER46. Next base: position 69,899 of record CAMDOF010000007.1, on the reverse strand, counting down.
CAAGTGGTTTAGCATCGGCGAATTCTATCGTTACGAGCGCATGCAGAAGGGGCGCGGGCGTTGTTTTTTTCAGTTCAACGCGGATATTTTCGGCGAGCCCGGCCCGGAGGCGGAGACGGAGTTGATCGCGCTCCTCATCCAATGTTTTCGATCTTTCGGGCTCACGGCTGATGATTTTTACGTGCGACTGAGTGACCGCAATCTCTGGTTTTATTATTTGGAGGCGCTGGGTCTCGATCAACCCCAAGCGCGATCAATTTTGGGCGCCATCGATAAATATGATAAGCTCGGGGCGGAGGCGTTCAGCGATTACGCGCGGGATTTTGGCGCGTTGCCTCCGGTGCTGATGGAAAAGATTCTTTCGTTTTTGGCGATCAAGTCGTTGCCGGCCCTGGAGGCTCAGCTCGCGGCTTTGGCGGGCGAGAAGCTCGGCGCGCGCCTGGCCGACTGGAAAAAATTACTCGGAGCGTTGGCGGCGATGGGGCTCGAGCGTTTTGTGGAGGTGGACCTCGGCGTCGTGCGCGGTCTGGCTTATTACACGGGTTTTGTCTTCGAGGCCTTTGATCGCAAGGGCGACTTGCGCGCCTTGGCCGGTGGCGGTCGCTACGATGATTTAGTCGAGAAACTCGGGGGACCGGCTTTTCCGGCGGTCGGATTTGCGATCGGCGACATGACGGTCGCGTTGCTCCTGGAACAGCGTGGGTTGATGCCGACTTTGATCCAGTCGCCCGATGTTTACGCTGTCATCGGCGGCGCCCAAGAACGCTTGGCCGCGTTTGCGGATATCAACGAACTGCGCGCGTGCGGTTTTCGTTTGGAGTATCCCATGAAAGAATTGGCTTTCGGCAAGCAATTCAAGGCCGCCGCTGAATCTGGAGCGAAACTCGCGCTGATCTACGGTGGCGATGAACTTGCCAAGGGCGTGGTGAAAATCCGCGACCTCGCGCAGCGCACGGAAATCGAGGTGCCGCGCGATCAGGTGGTCGCGAGTGTTCGCGACTTTATGACTGGGGCCAGCCGTCTCGCTTAAGGCGCGGCGCCAATCTCCGGCGGGAGCCCGCGGACGGCGATATCGCCGGACGGCGTGGTTTCGTTTGCAGGAGTGGCTCGGCGGCCGGTTTGGGGACGGGCTGGCGCATGCGGTAAGTCGTCCGCCCGCCGGGTGGCGGGCCCGCCGCGCAGGCGCGGTGGGTGGCCCGCCGGTCCGAGCACCAGCCGATACCGAGATAATTCGCCATCGCTGCTTCCAGGCCGTTTCCGTGCCTCCAGAGGGTGCGCTGAGGCTGGAGCAAAGACGGGTTGGGATGCGGAGACCGCTCGTCGGCGGCTGGTGCCCAGTAAAAAAACAACCGGGGTTCAGTGAACGCGGTTCGTCCGGGCCAAGGTTTGCAGCGCGGGGACGTCGAATGATTCCAGCAAGCCGAAGCAGAAGAGTTCGGGTTTCGCGTCGACGGAAATATTCTGCCGGATCACGTCGTGGAGGCTGGGGAGCGCATCGGTTTGCTGGAGAGTGGCGATCGCGGCTGTTTCGAGGGCGGCAGCGATGAGGGCGAAGACGCTGCTGCGGGGGCCGAGGGATTCGAGGGCCAGGGGAGCCGTCGCGAATTCTTGGCGAGCCCATCGAGCGGTGGCGGCGACCTCGCTTGCTTGGATTCCGAGTGGACGATCGCCGACGGCGGCGACGAGCAGGGCATAGAGAAAATCGCGCTGCGCGATTTTCGATTCACCGAAATAAAAAGGATCGAGCGCGAGCACGCGTTGACCGGTGGCGAGCAACTCCTCAATCCGTGGGGCCGCGCTTTGGCGACCGCCGTCGGCGACGATGAGGGTTGTGCCGCGCACCGGGCCGCGAGTGAGCGCGAGGACGGGCACGGTCCACGTATCGCCGACGCGGAGCCGCCAAGACGTGGCCTGAGTGTCGCCGCGGGTTTCGGTGCCGATCCGCACGGCGGTTACGGTGGGCGTTTGATAGTGAACGATGGCGGCAAGCATTGCTCGCGTGGCAGTGCCGGCGCGTGGGAGCCGGCGGCTGGCGCTGAGGGCCAATTGGTGGAAGTCGAGGTTGCCGGTGGGGAGGGGGACGGCGAGCTCGGCGGCAGTTTTCAGCTCAGCTGAGGCGGGAATTTCCTGGGTGGAGGCGCCCGGGTCGTCGGGGTAAAAAGCGGCATTGATGACGCGGTAGAAAGCCTGGCGGTTATCGCTTTCAAAATTGTGCGTGCCCGGATCGACGTTGATGTGTGCGCGCAAGCGATCGGCTTGGCCGTAGAGTTTGAAGATGGGTTCGGCCGCGGTGAGGAGCGGGGCAAGCGCGTGGTCTGAGGCAAAGCAGCAATTATCTTTAGCATTGTAAGTGAGGAGCGCGGTGCGGCCGGCGAGGAGGGCGGTGAGGTGCGTGTAGTCAGCGACGGTGGCGAGATCGTTAGGGGTTTGCTCGGAGTCGCCGAGGTCGGAGGGATATTGTGCGCGGGTGCGGTAGCTCGAGTAGCCAGCGACGGGATTGGCGAGGGTGACGCGTGTATCCAAAGAACTGATCAAAATAGTTTGCCAGCCGCCCCCGGAGAGGCCGCTGACGGCGACGCGTTGGGGATCGGCGTAGGGCTGGGCGAGAAGGGCGTCGAGGGCGCGCGTCAGTGCGAGGTAAAAAGGGGCGAGGCCGCTCACGCCGCAGAGATCCAGCTGGTTCATGCGGTAGTGGCCGAAATCGTCGGTGCGGAGTTGCCCTTGCGCAAACCACTCGACGTTGAGGGAGGCGATGCCGCGTTTGGCGAGATGGATGCACCGGAGCTGTTTGTAAGGGGCGGCCTTGCCGTCTTTGTCGTGGCCGTTGACGGCGAGATGGACGGGGATTTTTCCGGAGAGGTTGTCCGGTTGGTAGAGCAGGGCGGGAATCCACAAATCTGGCAGTGCTTCGAAACGGAGTTTGCGGATGGAATAACCGGGACCACCGGGAATCGAGCCGAGCCACTCGACGCGGGTGGTCGCGTCGCGCCAGGTGCGGGCGACTTCGCCACGAAAAACAATTTTAGTGAGGACCTCTCGCCGGGTGCGTTCGGCAAATTCCTGCCAAGCGGTGAGCGTGGTGAAGTCGGGTATCGCGGGTACTCGGCTTGCGGTGTAGGCCCGGACTTCATCGAGGGGCAGGTTGGGGTCGATGATCGGCTTGGCGAGGAGCGCGGCGAGGTCGCGCTGGGCCGCGTGGGCCGGCGGCGGGAGTGCCCCGTTAAAAAAGAGGAGAACGCCGAGCAGGAGCGCGGCGTGGTGACGAGTTTTGACGGAGGTGACCTTCATGGGATAGAAAGCGGTTAAGGGGGCGGCCGGTGTGGGAGGTGCGGTGGCCACGGTGAGGGAGGTGCGGTGGCCACGGTCGGGGAGGCGGACCGGCCGGCGGAGGCGCGCTGCTGGCCGCTGGGCCATTGGCCAGCCGGCGAGGGTGGGCGCTGCTCAGGGCGAGGGGACGAGCGTCGATGGTTCCTTGAATTGGTCGAAAACCTGGAGGGAGGCTTGATAGGTACGGCCTGAGCGGCGGGACTCGGCGACGGATTTTTTTTCATCGAGGTCGATCCAATGAACAAAGAATTCCTCCATGTTGCGGCTTTGCATCGGGTTGAAACCCTCGGGCCATTTCACGTAGCGCCAGTAAGCTCCGCGGTAAAAGGGGATTTTCCAGCCGTTCACCCAAGCGCCTTCCTGGTAGATCAGTTCTTCGATTTTTTCGGCGAGTTGCTTAATCTCCGACAGGGACTCGGCACGGTCGTAAGCCTCGATGAGGCGGTCAAGTTCGGGCAGGAAGGTCGCGGTGACGTTGTTGGTTTGAACGTGGACTTGCTTGGGGTTCGGGTTGGCGTCGCTGCCCGTGGCAAGGGCGGTCGGTTTACCTTCTTTGGTATAGGCGTCCAGGTAGGCGTTGCTGCCGTGATGGGTTTCCCAGTAACGCGTGTAGAGCTCGACCGAACGGCTGAGGGCCTGAAGCGCGATCTCGTGATTTTTTTCCTGGGTTTTTTTAAAGCCGGTGGTCCGGTCGAGAATTTCGAGATTAAATTCGAGCCCTGCTTTGACCGCTTCCTGCTTAAGAATGGGCAACATGTCGCGATATTCCTGCCGGCCGGTGGTGATTGTGAACGCGAGGCGTTGTCCCGCGGCGTTGGTGAGAATCCCATCGGCGCCCTGTTGCGTGAAGCCGGCTTGGGCGAAGTAGGCGCGAGCTTTCTCGGGATCGAAGGGGCGCGGGCCAATCGTGGGATGCATTCTCCAGCCGTAACCATCGGAGCGCGTCTGCTGGCGCACCGCGTCGCCGCGAAAGTACTGGGAGCAGACGAGGTCGAAGTTGGTGGCATGGTGGATGCCGAGGCGAACGTTGAGATTGCTCACGAGCGGTTTGGCGCAGTTGATCCAGAGGCCCCAGTCGGGTTGGGGCACGCGGTTGGCGAAGGTGTAGCGGAGGATGCGCCCGGCGGCGACTTCCGGATGTGCCGCGGTGAGCGTTTCGTACCAGTGCTTGGGCGTGCTGAGCGGCATAATGTCGAGGTCGCCGCGCGCAAAAGCTTCGATGGCTTTGTCGGGATCGCGGAGGACCTCGAGGCGGTAACGATCGGGATTAAAGCGCCCGCGAAAGAAGCGTTTGTCGGCGGCCCACCAGTCTTGCACGCGCGTGAGGGTGATCGCCCGGCCTTTTTCAATATCTTTATCGAAGATTTGATAGGCGCCAGTCTTGGGGAGGGCACGCCATTGGAAGCGATCGAGCCAGTCGGGCCCAAAGTCTGGAAAAGCGTGGCGCGGATAAGGGCTGAAAGCGCCGAAGCGGGCGGCGAGGTCAGGTTTGTTTTCCGGATGGACGAGGGCGAAGGTGCGTTCGTCGTAAATAATGAGGCGGCGGAAATTTCTTGAGTAAAAATCGTTGTACCACGGGGCGCGCAAGTGGGGGCTGCGCAGGAAATAAAAAGTGAAGACGACATCGGCGGTAGTGACGGGCCGGCCGTCGGACCAGCGCGCTTTGGGATCAATGCGGTAGTGGACGGATTTATTTTCGATGGAGGTGGCCCAATGCGTGACGAGCCCAGGGTAGGCGGCACCGGGTACGTTGGGGTGGGGATGGACAAAATAGGGTTCGACGTAGTCGAGGAGATACGGGCGGATGCCGCCGGTGGCGTCCGGCCCGATGGTGCGGAGGGTGCGGGGGAAGTCGGGGATGAAGTAACTGAAGGTGCCGCCTTTTTTGGCGGCGGGGTCGGCGAACTCGGGGAGGTTGGCGCCATTTTCCCAAGTGAGATTCGCGGGGACGTCAGCCGCGGTTTTAAACACGTAAAAGTCCGACTGAGCTTTGATGGTCTGGGCGAGGTCGGCCTCCATCAGGGCGCTCGCGGGAGCGGTCCCGGCGGTAGTCGTGGGGGTGGTGCTGGTCTCTGGCGTTTTATTACAGGCAGAAAAGAGCCCGAGCGAAAAGAGCCCGAGGAACAATCTTGCGAGCGTACCACGATCCATGGGACTGAGAGCGAGCGAAGCGGTCATAAAAAAAAGAGAATCAGCTGGGCGGTTTGAGGGAAGCGCGCGGGCGGTCGTCGACGTGCCGCGCGAGGCGAGGCCTGGGGCGGTGGCGTGAAGTGAGGCGCGTGGGGCGGAGGCGAGGCCTGGGGCGGCGGGGTGAAGTGAGGCGCGTGGGGCGGAGGCGAGCGCTGGGGCGGTGGGGGGGGCGCGGGCGGGGCGGCGCTCAGGGCAGATCGTAATGACAGGCTACAGTGTGACCTGGCAGGTGCGGGGCCGGGCGGAGAGAGGGGGCCTCAAGGCGGCAGCGGTCGGTGGCGTGTGGGCAGCGGGGGTGAAAGGCGCAGCCCGTGGGTGGATTGATCGGTGAGGGCACGTCGCCCTGCAGCACGATGCGCTCTGGCCGGCCGTGCGGGGTGGGTCGGGGAATGGCCGAGAGCAGGGCGCGGGTATAAGGGTGGAGAGGGGATTGGTAGATCGCATCCGCGGAGGCGAGTTCGACGATGCGCCCGAGGTACATGATCGCGATACGATCGGAGACGTGTTTGACGACGGCTAGATTGTGGGCGATGAAGAGATAGGTGAGGCCGAGCTCGCGCTGCAGGTCGAGGAGCAAGTTCAAGATTTGGCTCTGGATCGAGACGTCGAGGGCGGAGACCGGTTCGTCGCAGACCAGCAGGTTCGGGTTGAGCGCGAGGGCGCGGGCGATGCCGATTCGTTGCCGCTGGCCGCCTGAAAATTCAAAGGGATAACGTTCCGCCGCGTTGGCGGGCAGGCCGACTTTTTGGAGGAGTGCGAGCACACTCGCGCGACGGCTGGTGGCGTCGCCGACGGCGTGAATCTCGAAAGGTTCGCTGAGAATCTCGCCGACGGTATGGCGTGAGTTGAGGGATTCGACCGGGTCTTGAAAGACCATCTGCAGCTGGCGCCGGTGGGGTTTGAGGGCTCGAGAGGTGAGCGTGGCGAGATCCTTGCCCTCGAAGATAATTTTGCCGCTGGTGGGCTGGTGGAGTCGAACGATGCACTTGCCGAGGGTGGACTTGCCGCAGCCGGATTCGCCGACGAGCCCAAGGGTCTCGCCGGCCCGAAGCGTGAGGGAAACGCCGTCGACGGCCTTGCAGGCCCGGCTGGAGCGGAGGAAGACGCCCTCGCGCACGGGGAAATGCATGCGGACGTTGTCGAGTTCGAGGAGCGGAGCGGCGGTGGGAGTGTCCACGTTGATTAGCGGGTGGGGAGTTCGCGCCAACGATGGCAGGCGACCTCATGGCCGGCGGCGACGACCTCGAGAGCCGGGCCGGTGGCGCAACGGTCGATGCGGTACGGGCAGCGGTTTTGAAAGCGGCAGCCCACCGGCAAGTCGCGCAGGCTTGGGACCATGCCTTCAATCACGTTGAGCCGGGTCTTGCGCGGATGCTCAAGGCGCGGGATCGAATCGAGGAGCCCGCGGGTGTACGGGTGGGAAGGCTGATCGAAGATATCCGTGACGGAGCCGGCCTCGGCGACGCGTCCAGCGTACATCACGACGACATCATTACACGTTTCGGCAATGACGCCGAGATCATGCGTGATCAGGACGATCGCCAGGCCCATCGCACGCTGGAGGCTTTGCATCAGTTCGAGAATCTGGGCCTGGATCGTGACGTCGAGCGCGGTGGTCGGTTCGTCGGCGATGACGACGGCCGGCTCGCAGGCCAAGGCCATCGCGATGACCACGCGCTGGCGCATCCCGCCGGAGAGCTGGTGGGGGTACTCGCCCATGCGCACCTCGGGTGCGGGAATCCCGACTTTGTGTAACATCTCCGTGCTGCGCAGCCAGGCCTCGGCTCTGCTCTTCGTGCGATGAATCAGGAAAACTTCGCTCAGTTGCTGCCCGATGGTGTGCACCGGATTGAGCGCGGTCATCGGTTCTTGAAAGATCATGCCGATGCGGCCACCCCGGATTTTGTGCATCTCATCGGGCGATAACGCGGCCAAATCGCGCCCTTCGAATAAAATGCGGCCGCCAGCAATCCGCCCCATCGGTTGCGGGAGGAGTCGCATGATGGAAAGCGCGGTGACGCTTTTGCCACAGCCCGACTCGCCGACGATTCCGAGAGTGCGGCCACGGCGGACCGAGAAGCTGACGCCGTCAACGGCCGTGAGCCGGCCGGCATCGGTCTCGAACGTCGTGACGAGATTCTGGACTTCCAGAATCGTGTCGGGCGGGGCGGAAGGGGATGCAACGGGGGGCACGGGCAAGGTCAGTTCGTTTTATACTGATCGAAGACTTGCAAGGCGTTCGGGAAGGTCGTGCCGGCGCGGCGGGCGGTGTCGAGTGATTTTTTTTCATCGAGGTCGATCCAGTGCACGAAAAATTCATCCATATCGCGGCTTTGCGAGACGTTGAAGCCGGCTGGCCATTTGACATAGCGCCAATAACCGCCGCGAAGGAACGGACGCGCCCAGCCGTTCACCCAAGCGGCATCATCGTGAATGATCTGCTCGATTTGGGCCGCGAGCGCCTTGATCTGCTCCAGCGCCTCCGCTTTTTCGTAGGCCTCGATGAGACGATCGAGTTCGGGGATGAACGTCATCGTCATATTGTTGGTTTGGACGGCGGGCTTCTGGGGCTGGGTGTTCGCCGTGGCGCCGGTGGCGATCGTCACGGTCTTGCCGTCCTGGCGATAGGCGTCCGTGTAGGCGTTGCTGCCGTGGTAAGTCTCCCAGTACCGCGGGTAGAGCTCGACGGAGCGGGAAAGGGCGGCGAGCGCGATGTCGTGGTTTTTCTCCTGCATCTTTTTCCAGCCGGTGGTGGCATCGAGCACTTCGAGCTTAAATTCAAGGCCGGCCTTGAGGGCTTCTTCTTTCAAGATTTGCAGAACATCGCGCTGCGCTTGGCCCGCGGTGGTGATCGTGAAGGAGAGGCGTTGGCCGCTGGAATGGGTGAGGACGCCGTCGGGGCCCTGAGTCGTGAAGCCCGCCTTGGCGAAATATTCGCGGGCGCGTTGCGGATCGAAAGGACGGGCCGCGAGGGTGGGGTGCATGCGCCAACCGTAGCCGTCGGAGCGAGTTTGCATTTGGTCGGCGTCACCGCGGAAAAATTGCGAGCAGACGAGGGCAATGTTACTGGCGTGCTGGATACCGACGCGCACGTCTCGATTATCGAGGTAGGGTTTGGCACGGTTAATCCAAAGACCCCAGTCAGGCCGCGGGGTCTGGTTGTAAAATTTGAAACGCAGCAAGCGGCCGGCGGCGACCTCGGGGTGCGTGGCGGGCAGGGTCTCGTACCAATATTTAGGGAGACCCAAGGGAAACATATCGAGGTCGCCGCGGGCAAATGATTCGACGGCCTTGTCCGGATCGCGGATGACCTCGAGTTGGTAGCGATCGGGATTGAAGCGGCCGCGGAAGAAACGCTTGTCAATCGCCCACCAATCCTTGACGCGGGTGAGGGTGACGGCGCGGCCCTTGTCCACATCTTTGTCGAAAAGCTGATAAGGCCCGAGCTTGGGGGTTTGGCGCCACTGAAATTTTTCGAGCCAATCTGCCCCGAAGTCTTGGTAGGCGTGCCGTGGATACGGCGTGAAATTGCCAAAGCGGATGGCGAGGTCGGGCTTCTTATCGGGATGCACCGTCGCGAACGTCAGCGAGTCGTAAACGATCAGCTGGGTATAGTTTTTGGTGTAGAAATCGTTGTACCACGGTTCGTGGAGGTGAGGGCTCCGCATGAAGTACAGCGTGAAAATAACATCGGCGGTCGTGAGGGGGCGGCCGTCGGACCAGCGGGCTTTGGGGTCGAGGCGGTAGTAGATGGTGCGTCCGTCGGCGCCGACCGCCCAAGCGGTGAGCAAACCGGGGAAACCGGCTCCGGGAATGTTGGGATGAGGTGAGATGAACGCGGGCTCGACGTAATCGAGGAGGTAGGGGCGGATCCCGCCGTTGGCATCGGGCCCGATCGTGCGGAGGGTGCGTGGAAAATCGGGGATGGTGGCGTGGAACGTTCCGCCTTTTTTGGCGTTGAGGTCGGCAAATTCGGGAAGCTCGGCGCCGTTCTCCCACTTCAGCTCAGCGGGAAGCTCGGCGGCGGTTTTGAAGACGTAAAAGCCGGGTTGGTCCTTAATGGTGCGAGCGAGATCCGCCTCCATGGGAGCGGCCGCGGCCTTGGCGGTGGTCGTGGGTGGTGGCGAGCCTTTTTCACCGCAACCGGTGACGATGAGGAGGAGCCAGAGCCCGGTGAGAGAGGCGAGGCGGCGCGATAAAAACGAGGAAGCCATGGCGTGGTTACTGGTAAGTGGTGAATTTTTTGGGATCAAACGCCTCGCGAATAGCCTCGCCGATAAACGTGACGAGCACCAGCACGAGCACGAGGGCGGAGAAGGCGGAAGCGACGATCCAAGGGGCTTGGAGGTTCGAAGTGCCCTGACGGAGGAGTTCGCCCCAGCTGGGAGTGGGCGGCGGCAAACCGAATCCGAGGAAGTCCAAGGCGGTGAGGGCGCTGATCGAGCTGGCGATCGTAAATGGGATGAAGGTCACCAGCGTGGAGAGGACGTTGGGCAGGATATGCCGGAAGATGATCCGCGGGGTGCTGGCGCCAAGCACTTGGGCGGCGTGCACGTAGTCGCGGGTCTTTTCGCGATAGGTCGCCGAGCGCATATAGTAAGTCATGCCAGTCCAAGAAAAGAGCACGACGATGAAGAGGAGCACCCCGAGATTCATGCCGATACCGGCGGGGACGATGGACGCGATGATGATGACGACGAAGAGAAAAGGGATATTCGACCAGATCTCGATCAACCGTTGCACGAGAAGATCGAACCAGCCGCCAAAGTAGCCCATCAAGCAGCCGAGAGTGATCCCGACGGCGTAGGTCAGCACGATAAAGGCCGCCGCAAAAATGAGGGCGTTGCGGAAGCCGTAGGCGAGACGTGAGAGAATGTCCCGGTTGATTTGGTCGGTACCGAGGTAGTGCTTGGTCCGCCAGTCTGGTGGGCGGGGGCGGAAGGTCTCCCCGCTGTAGCAGTTTTCCAAAGGATTGTAGGGGACGGGCGGCAGGAGCACCCAGTTGCCGCTGGCGGGGGCGCTGGCGAAACGCGAGCGGAGGTCTCGGTAGTTGACCTCATACGCGTAATCCCACCCGAATTCTTTGCCCGTATGGATGCGCCCATAGGTCGGGAAATACCAGCGGCCTTCGTAGCGCACGACGAGCGCGCGGCCGTTCACGAGCAACTCGGCGGCGAGCGAGAGGATGATCGCGATTCCGAGGATTAAAAAAGAGAAATACCCCCGGCGAATCGAGCGGAAGCGCTGCAGCTTCTTGCGCGTGAGCGGGTCAATGCGGAAAAAGGGGAAACGCCGAGACATGAGAGCGTAATTATTTGAAGCGGATCCGTGGATCGATCAGGGCGACGAGGACATCGGAAAGGATATTGCCCAGAAGAATCAGCACGGAGGAAATCATCAGCACCCCCATCACCGTGGGATAATCACGATCCACGACCGAGGTGTAGCCGAGCAAGCCCATGCCATTGATATCGAAGATGAACTCGATGAGAAAGGAACCCGTGACGAGCACGCTGAGGTGTTGGCCGAGATGGGTGGCGATGGGGATGATCGAATTGCGAAGAGCGTGCCGGAGGACGGCTTGGCGGAAAGTGACCCCCTTGGCCATGGCGGTACGGACGAAATCAGCGGCGAGGTGATCCATCAGGTGGTTTTTCATCAGCAGGGTGACGAAGGCGAAACTGCCCACGGTATAGCAGATGAGCGGGAGCACGGCGTGGTGCCCGAGGTCGGCGATTTTTCCGAAGAAACTGAGGTCGGCAAAGTCCCGGCTATTGAAACCGCCCATGGGAAACCAGCCGAGCCTGGCAGAAAGATAAACCACGAGCAGGGCACCGAGGGCGTAGCCGGGAATGGCGTAGCCGGTAAAGACGACGGCGGAGGTGAGGTTATCGAACCAAGAGCGATGTTTGACCGCCTTGACGATGCCGAGAGGAATACAGACGCCGTAGACGAGGAAGGTCGTGATCAGGCCGTACATCAGGGAGATGGGGAGACGTTCCACGATGATGCGGAGAACGGGTTCGTTAAACCGATAGGACGTGCCGAGATCGCCGCGAACGACTTTGCCGAGCCAGACGAGGTAGGCCTGCAAGGGCGGTTTATCGAAACCGTAGTATGCTTTGAGCTGAGCCATCTGCTCTTCGGAAATCGCGCCGCTCCCGATCTGGTTCGTCTGGGCCGCGCCCGTGTCCCCCATCCGCGCCTCCATGAGGGCGCGCTCAATCGGCCCACCGGGGACTACTCGCGTGATGAGAAAAACAATCAGAGTGATGCCCAGAAGGGTGGGCGGTATGAGCAGAAATCGACGAAGAAAGTAGTCCCTCATAATGAGGCGGATCGTTTGGTTAGTGCGGAAATGGGGGCGTAAAACCGACCGCGCCGCAAGCGTGCCCTTCTTAAAATCGCGTAGATGGCGTCGCGAGGCGTCCGTGGGCGACCACTTAAGAATCTCCTTGGTGATGGGCGAGCGCCGGGCAATCTCGGTTCTGTATGAAGCATGGGTCCACGTTCCTTCGGCAGTTCTCCGCTCCGGTGATTGTAGCGTTTGGGCTAGCGTGGTTTTTTTCTGAATCCAAGTTTATGCGGCACCTCGAGTATGTGACGCTCGACCTGCGGACCAGATGGCGGGCAAGTCTGCAACCTGACTACGTTCCTGAAACGGTGGTGGTGGGGATTGACGATGAAAGCATCGAAAAAGGGGGGCGTTGGCCGTGGAAGCGGGCGGTGCATGGTGAACTGATCGCGCTCGTCGCTCAAGCGAGGGCATCCGTCATTGCGTGGGATATTTTATTTCTCGAACCAGATAAGATTGAGCCATTGAACGACGAACGGTTGTTGGCCGGGGCAGTGGCTTCGATGAAGGCGGGGACGGACGTCGTTTTTGGCGGGATGACGAATGAGACCCCTGGCGTGGAGGTGCTGCAGCCGCTGACGAGCCCGGTGGGTCTGATAGAAGGGGACGTGAGTAAATTACTGGGCGAGAAGGCGTGGTTGCCGCCCATTCCGGATCTGCAGGAAGCGGCGTATTATGGGGCGGTGGACGCGCCACCGGATGAGGATGGAGCGCGTCGACGGGTGCCTCTGATTGTGCGCGGCGGCGAGCGGTTCTTTTTTAGTCTCTCGCTGCAGACGGTGCTGCGACATTGGAAAGTGCCGGGCGAGCGGGTGCGGGTGCGTCTTGGGGACGGTATTTATATTCCCGCGCCAGATGGGGACCGGCGAATCCCGATCGATGCGGAGGGCCATTATTTGGTAAACTATCGCTATGGCGTGCCGCAGGCGCCCACCTTTCTTGGGTTTTCTTCGTTCTCGAGCGGGTTAGCGCGGACGTACGTCCGGCGTGAGCGGGTGGCCGGTCTGCCTGACGTCAAAGGGAAGGTGCTGCTGGTGGGCCTGGCCGCGTCTGGTTTGACCGATAGTGGGTTCACCCCTTTTTCGGGCAGCAGTCCGCTGGTGCTGGTGCACGCCAATGTAATCGATAATATACTTCGTGGAGATTTTGTACGGGTGGTGCCGGCGATATGGGTGTGGTTGGGCGGCGTCTCGGTGAGCATCGCGGCGCTCTGGCTATTTTCGCGCCGGAGCTTGCGCGAAGAGTGGATCTTTGCGGGCGCGGTCCCGGTGCTCTACGTGGCGGCGGGAACGCTGGCCTGGTTGTCGAATTTTTGGCTGCCCCTGGTTTGGCCCCTGTTAGGATTTGGCCTCATTCAAGTTTTTTCCATTGGTAGTCGGCTGTTGGCGGCTCAACGCGCCAAGGCTGAGATCAAAGCGATGTTTGGCGCGTATGTTTCGCCAGAACTGGTTAAGCGGATGGTGGACTCGGGACAGAAACCGCAGTTGGGCGGTCACGAGGAGAACGTCACGGCCTATTTTAGTGATATCCAAGGATTCTCGGCGTTCTCCGAACTCTTGCCGGCCGCGCGCTTGGTGGAATTGATGAATGAATATCTGACGGTGTGTACGGATATTGTGCAGTCCGAGGGCGGTACTCTCGATAAATACATCGGCGACGCCGTGGTGGCTATTTTCGGCGCGCCGCTACCGCTAAAGGATCATGCTTATCGAGCGTGCCTAGTCGCGCAGCGGGTGCAGCGTGCGTTGGGCGAGTTGAGGGTGAAGTGGCAGGCCGAGGGGGATAAGTGGCCAGATATTGTGGGGAAGATGCAGTCGCGGATTGGGCTGAACTCGGGTCCATGCGTCATCGGGAACATGGGCAGTCGCACGCGTTTTAATTATACGATGATGGGTGATAATGTTAATCTGGCGGCGCGAATGGAATCGGGTGCCAAGGCTTGGGGAGTGTATTCAATGTGTACTGACGCGACGAAGCAGGCCTGCGAGGAGCACGGTGGCGACCGCGTAATTTTTCGTTCGCTGGGTCGGATCGTGGTGATGGGGAGGTCGCGGCCCGTGCCCATTTACGAAATCGCCGGTTTAAAAGAGTGGGCGACGGCTGATACTCGGGAATGTGTACGCCTCTTTGAGGACGCGCTGCAGAAATACTATGCCCGGGATTGGTCCGGCGCGCTCAACGGATTTGAGCGAAGTCTCCAGTATGAGACCAACCAACCGGGCAAGACGCCCGGCGCGCCGGCTAATCCTTCGCTCGTCTACCTCGGGATTACTCGGAAATATTTAGCCGAGCCGCCTCCCGCCGACTGGGCGGGCGTCTACGTGATGAAGGAAAAGTGAAACCGATCAGCGCGATTTAGCGACCGGCGGCCCAGAGCAAGCCACGCGAGACCACGGCGATAAAAGCGGGGTCGTGCCACGTGGCGTTCCCGTGGCCGAAGGTCGTCCCGAAAACACGGGTCCCGTGGTAATCGTTCTCCCAAACCACGGGGTAAGTGTTGCCATCGGCGTCGCTCTTAGCCGTCGCGAGGGCGCGCGCTTTGGGCCAGAGTTTCTCGATGACATAAAGTTCGTCCATCGGGGAAGTCCACACGGCGGGGAAATCGCGTAACGCGGGGTGACCGCTGGCGATGTTTTTAACCGTGTACTGACTTTGGTGATCATGACGTCGGCTGGTGACGCCGAGGAATTCACGCCAATCGTCTTCCGCGAGCGTGCGATAGGTATGCATGGCGCAGTGGATGACGACGGCGGGTTTACCCGCGCGGTGGGCGGCGGTGATTTTGCGCACGTAAGCAATGTCCTTGAGGTCGGCGAAGCACTCGTTGTGGACGATCACATCGTAGGGCAGAGCCCAGGCGGGGTTGTCGTAAAGGGGGAACTTGGCGTCCTTTGATTTGCCGCCCTCGTTAATGATGGTCCAGGTAATCTCGCCGAATTTCTTAGCACCCTCGGCAAAGGCCTTGGCTTGGAATTCGTAGTCGTGGCAGCAGCCGCCAGTGATGAGCAGGGCGCGCACCGGCGGGAGGTTGGCGCCGTTGGCCAGAGCAGTGATGAGGCAGAACAGGGCGAGGAGGTAGCGTGACATAAAAATGGTGAAATAAGGGAACGCGCAAAGGCGTATGGGCGGAAGGGTGGCTTGGCGAGTTTTTGGATGGACCGTGAGTTAGTCGGGCGTGGCTCGGTGGGTTTACCGGAAAGTTCAGCCAACGTATCGACGTGGGTGCGGCTGGGCGTGGCCGGAACCGCGGGCGCCGCCGTGGTCCGGGGCCCTCCCCGATTGCGAATGAGCTGGCTCGAGGAATCGGAACCGTGCCAAGGGTGCGCCCAGATCATTGGCCGGTCCGGTTGAGCCGAGGGACCACCCCATTTTAATCGACTCGTGACGTGCCATCTATCGACGGCACTTTAGCGGTGGTCCGTGCCAGCGAGAGCGAAAAATTGCGCGACGGCGGCGGGGCGTTGGCGCCAGCCGGCAAACGCTCATCGCGAGGCTCTCGCCGCGCCCGCTCCGCGCCCGCTCCGTGAACGCTCCGCGCACGTGTCACTTGAGAAGTTGCCGAGCGAGAAAAGCGGATTGGAGCGAGGCGAGTTCTTTTAAGCCGGATTGAGCAAGGGCGAGCAGGGCGGTGAGTTGATCCTGCGTGAAGGTGGCCTCTTCACCGGCGCTCTGCACCTCGACGAATTGGCCGCGGCCGGTCATGACGATGTTGGCGTCGACCGCTGCGCCCTTGTCCTCGATGTAGTTCAGATCAAGCAGCGGCTGACCTCCAAAAATGCCGGCGCTGACGGCGGCGACGGAATCGGTGATGGGGTTTTCTGGCAGGCGGCGGGCGTCGAGAAGTTTTTGAACGGCGAGGCGGGCGGCGAGGTAAGCTCCGGTGATGGCGGCGGTGCGGGTGCCGCCGTCTGCTTGGAGGACATCGCAATCGAGCCAGAGCGTATTTTGGCCGAGTTTTTGCAGATTAATGACGGCGCGGAGGGAGCGTCCGATCAGGCGTTGGATCTCGATGTTGCGACCGTCGGCCTTGCCCTTGGAAATCTCGCGGGGCTTCCGGTCAAGGGTTGAGTAAGGAAGCATCGCATATTCCGCCGTCAGCCAGCCTCCGGGGATTTTTTGCTGCTTCATCCAAGTGGGCACGTTGGGCTCAATCGTCGCGGCACAGATGACCCGAGTGAGGCCGAAGGAGACGAGCACGGAGCCGGTGGCGTGGGGCGCGATATTTGCTTCGAATGAAATGGTGCGAAGTTGATCGGGACGGCGGCCGTCGTGGCGGGTAACGGATTGGGACATTCGGGAGAGCTTAGGGATGATCAGGATGGCGGCGAACGGAAAATGGGTGGCGACGAGGCGCCCGGGGTAGCCGCTTCGCCGACGGTAGGTTTTCGCGCGAGGGGTTTGATTTTAACGAGCGGCGCTTCGGCGGCTTTCGTCTGCATGGCGGCGATGAGTCGATCGTTGAAATCGCGGGCGGGGTGATGCCCCATCTTTTTTAACGCCTGGGTGAGCGCGGCGACCTCCACGAGGCGGGCGATATCGCGGCCGGGGCGGACGTAGAGCTCGATGTGAGGCACGCGCATACCGAGGACTTCATAGAAATTTTCCTCGAGCCCGGTCCTTTCCTCGATGACCTCTGGAGTCCATTCTTTGAGAGATATGACGAGATCGATCCGGTTTTCTAACCGGACGCTCTTCACCCCAAACATCTCCGAGATATTAATGATGCCGATGCCGCGGCACTCCATGTAGCCGCGGTTGAGTGGCCGGCTGGAAGCGATCAGGTCGCGTTCGTCGACGAGTTTGATGACGGTGAGATCGTCGGCCACCAGGGAGTGGCCGCGCTCGATGAGAGCGAGGGCGCACTCGCTCTTGCCGATGCCCGAGTCGCCGCGGAGCATCACGCCGACGCCCTTGATATCGAGGGTGGTGGCGTGCTCGGTACCGTGAGGCGCGAATTCGTTATCGATCGCGAGGGTGGCTAGATTAATCCAATGCATCGTGATCATCGGCGTACGGATGATCGGGAAATTCAGCGCCGAGGCGACCGTCAGCATCGGATGCGTGGGCTGATAGTTCCGCGTGAGCACGAGGCACGGGATACCGCGCTTCACCATTTTTTCCAAGGTCTCGATTTGTTGCCGTTGAGGCAGGGTTTTGAGGTAAGTCATCTCGGCCGCGCCGAGGACTTGGACGCGTTTGTGGGCGAAATATTTAAAGAAGCCGGTGAGGGCGAGGGCCGGGCGGTTGATCGTGCCCTCGAGAATGAGGCGGTTAAGGCCGCCCTCGCCGGTGACGAGATCCATCTTTAATTTCTCGCGGTAAGTCTGCAGGAAATGGGCAACCGTGATGCCGTGAATGGCTTTTTGCATACTGATGTAAGCGCGTAACGTTTCGGAGGGTGGGCGGAAAAGGGCAAACGCGTCGAGCGGTGGCGGTGCGCCGGCGGTCCCCGGGGTCGGGGTCGTCTGACCGTGAAGCGACGGGGTGGGGAGCGAGGAACCGAGCGGGCGTTCGGCGGTGAACTGCGTTTGGCGGGTTGGCGGTGAACTGCGTTTGGCGGGTGGGCGGGGGCGGAGTGAGCGGCGGGTGGGCGGTCGGCGGCGCGGGTACCCGTGAATCTTGTATCTTAATATCAAATACTGGATGACTTGAATTTAGAGGTTGAAACCCTCGCCAAGATAAAATTTCCGGGCTTGTTCATCGCGGATGAGGAAGTCGCCCGTGCCCTCGGTGAGCACCTTGCCCTGGTGCAGCAGATACGCGCGGTCGACGATGCGGAGCGTTTCGCGGACGTTGTGGTCGCTGACGACGATGCCGATGCCGCGGGATTTGAGTTGCAGGATCATTTTCTGAACTTCGGCGACGGAGATGGGATCGATCGCGGCGAACGGTTCGTCCATCAATAGGAACTTGGGCTGGCTGACCAAGGCGCGGGCGATTTCCAAGCGCCGGCGTTCCCCGCCTGAAAGGGTGTAGGCTTTCTGGCGGGCGACGTGGGTGAGATTAAGTTCGTTGAGGTGCCCCTCGACGCGGGCGCGACGTTCGCGGCGGGGTACGCCGACGGCTTCGACGATGGCGAGAATGTTTTCCTCCACGGTGAGTTTGCGAAAGACCGAGGCCTCCTGAGGGAGGTAGCCGATGCCGTGGCGCGCGCGCTGGTGCATGCGCAGCTTGGTGATGTCGGTGCCGTCGAGCAGGACGCGCCCGCGCGTGGCCGTGATCAGGCCCACGACCATGTAAAACGTGGTGGTCTTGCCCGCGCCATTGGGTCCGAGCAGGCCGACGATCTCCCCGGCGCGGAAGTGGAGGTTGACGCCATCGACGACGGCTCGGGCGCCGTAGGTTTTGGCGAGGCCCTCGGTTTTAATTTCGGACACCGGTAGCGGAGAACTCATTTCGGCGGAGGGGGAATGGGCAACGTGATCGGGCTGTCCGGGGTGGGCGCGCTGGCAGGTTTCGAAGCGCCCGTGGGGAATTCTTTGTCGTAGCCCAAGTCTTTCATGGCGGGAAGGGTGAGCCGCGGTCGTTCGGTCGCGTTCCCTTCGATGACGGCGCGGCGCTCGCCCCGGAATAGCGTCATCTTCGGCCCAGTTTGCACCCAGCCTTCTTTGAGTCCGCGGACCACGGGGTTTTCGGTGAGCTCGACCTTGTCTTCGCCGGGGTAGACCGCGGCGTGCCCGCACGTGGCTTCGCGATCATTTTGCAGGATACGGACATGACCGCGGGCGATCAAAGATTTGAAATTTTCCTGTTTACCGAGTGTCGCCGCCGGATCGCCCGTGCGCCAAGCGACGACGACTAATTCATCGCAGGTAAGCGTCATATTTGTCGCGGTGACGGTGACGCCCCCGCGAAAGGTGAAGGTCGTTTCTTTTTCGGTGCTGACCATATCGGCCGAGCCACTCTCGATCACCGTGGGAATCGGCGGTGGCATGGGGGTGGCCGAATTGCGGAGGGCGCTGGTTGGTGGGAAGGCGGCGGGCTCAGCGGCGGGCGCGCGCGCGCCACCCACCAAAATACCCAGACCGAGGAGGGCGCGGCAGGAAATCATTTTAGAATATCATTGAGCTGGGCGCGAAACGTCACGCGGACTTTTTGTTGGAGCGAAATCTTTTTGCCGATATGGTCGTAGGTCCAGCCGAAGCCAGTGACTTCAATATCGTCGCGGATGAGTCGCACGGACTGCTCGCCGCTCGCGCGGTTTTCCTTTGGCGAATAGATCGCGGCGGGGCTGAGCAACATCGTGTCAACATGAGCCAAGGCATCTCCGGAAAAAATGGTGATACTAAGATCCGTGACGGCGATGGTTTTGGTGCCCGGGCGCACCTCCGAGCCCCGTAGGGTCATGGATCGAAAGCCCTCCTTGTCGGTGAAAAGTGGCAAGACCCAATTGGTGGCGGGAGCGGGGAGAGGGGGCGGATTCCCGGCTAGGACCAGGGCGGCGGAGAGGAGCGTGAAGAAAGGGAGCAGGCGCATCAAGGGGAGGAGCGGGTCGTGGTGACTCTCGCCCGCAAGATTAGTTCGCAAATCTCGCGAACGGCGCCGCGACCGGCCGCCCGCTGGGTGACGTAATCGGCGGCGGCGAGAGCGGACCGCATCGCGTCGGGCGGAGCGATACCGATGGCGGCCCAAGCGAGGGCAGGGGCGTCGATGTCGTCGTCGCCCATGTAGGCGCAGTGCCGGGCGGAGAGGCCGAGTTGAGTGGCCAACTCTCGCAGGGCGGCGAGTTTGTCGTTGCGGCCTTGAATGACGTGGGGGATGGCGAGTTCGGTGGCGCGAGCCGTGGTGGCCCCGGAAGCGCGACCGCTGATCCACGCGGTGATGACGCCGTCGCGCGCGAGTTGGCGGAGACCATGGCCATCGAGGATGGAGAACGCCTTGGCCTCGGAACCATTGGAGGAGATGTGGACCGTGCCGTCAGTCAGGACCCCGTCGACATCCATCGCAAAAAGTCGGAGCTGGGCCCATTGGGCTGCGGCGATCGACGGCGCCGAGGAGCGTTTTTTAGAGCGAGGCATGGCAGGAGAGCGCCGGCGGTAGCGGGTGGGTGGAGACGCGATGGCTTTGGGAAAAACAGCGCAACGGGTTAGCCCAGCCAAGCGGTGATCCGATCAATGATGGACTCGGTCGATGGCCGGAATACCTGTTCGAGCTCTGGAGCGAACGGGACGGGGAGATCGAGGGCGGCGAGGCGGAGCGGGGCGGCCTTCAGCGTGGAGAAATTTTCCTCGACGAGGCGGGCGACGAGTTCCGCGCCAAAGCCATGGGTGCGGCGACCCTCGTGCAAGACGATGAGGCGGCCGGTGCGCGCCAGCGAGGCGTGCAGAGCCTCGAGCTGGAGCGGGGCCAAGGCGCGCAGGTCGAAGAGGTCGAACGTGTGCGCGTATTCGGCGGCGAAATAATCGCTCGCGGCTTCGGCGAGGGGCACCATCTCCCCGTAAGTCACCCATGTGGCGAAATCGCCGCGGCGCAGATGGCGCGGTTGCCAGACATTGCGAAAATGAGGATCCCAAACGACGGGTCCGCGTTGCCGGCGGTAGAGCGCTTTGTGCTCGAAGAGGATGACGGGGTTCGGGTCCTCGTAAGCCGCGAGGAGGGCGTTGAAAGCGTCTTGCGGTGTGCTGGGGTAGAGACCCTTGAGCCCGGGCATCGAGAGGAAGAACGACTCCAGCTCTTGGGAGTGAAAAGAGCCGAAGGTGAGGCCGCCGCCGCAGGGGAAACGCAGCACGAGCGGGCACGCGGCGCCGGAGCGGAAGTGCATGGTCGCCGCGTTGAGCGTGATTTGCGTGGTCGCCTCGGTGGCGAAATCGGCGAATTGAAATTCCTCGATCGGGCGATGCCCGTTCAGGGCGAGCCCGATGGCGTAACCGGTGCACGCGCTCTCGGCGAGCGGTGTATTGAAAACTCGGTTACGGCCAAATTCCTTAAGAAGATTTTCGGTGACCTTGAAGGCGCCGCCGTAGGTGCCGATGTCTTGGCCAAGGAGAATTGACTCGGGCCGTTCGGTCAGGATTTTGCGGAGGCCGAGATTGATGGCTTGGGCGGCGTTTAACTGCAACGGAACTGCGGGCTCCGGTTGCCAAGAGAACGGGGCTGGGGCGGGTGCGTAGACCGCGGCCTCCATACCGGCAGGGGACGGCCGGGCGGTGGCCATGGCCGTCTTGACGCACGCTTCGACAAAGGCGCCGAGCTCCGCGTCGAGGGCGTCGAGCTGGGCTGGGCCAGTGGCGGCCACGGCCTGGGCGCGGACCCGCGGCAAAGGATCCTGCGCGAGCAAAGCATCCTGCTCGCCCGGTCGCAGATAGTCGCACGTATCGTAAGCGGCGTGCCCGCGGAGGCGGAGGACGCGGGCCTCGATGAGAATGGGCCGCGAAGTGGCGCGGACTTTCTCGATCGCGGCGGCGAGCCGACGAGCGGCGAGCGGAATCTCGGTGGTGCAGTCGAGCACGAAACTTTCGATGCCATAGCCGGCGGCCCGTTGCCAGAGCTCCGTGCCCGCGGCGTGCTGCTCGCAGGTGGGGGTCGAGTATGCGTAGCCGTTGTTCTCAATCACGAAAACCATGGGCAACGCGAGGAGCGCGGCGAGATTGAGGGTCTCGTGGACGTCGCCCGTACTGGAGGCGCCGTCGCCAAAAAAAGCGAAGCCGACCGCTGGCCGGCCCTGTCGCCGCTGCGAATCCGCGCCGCCCGCCACCGTCGAGAGCATCGCCCCCAAGTGGCTAATCATGGGAAGCGAGCGATTGGCGGGGTCGCCGTGATGGATGTTCCCCTCGCGGGCGTGTGTCGGGCTGCCGGCGTTGGCAAAGTATTGGTTGAGGTGATCGCACAGGTGCCCGCTCCAAATGAGGTGACCACCAAAACCGCGGTGCGTAAACGAGACGACGTCGATCGCCTTGTCGGCCAGCAATGCCAACGGGACGATCAGGCCTTCGTTGCCCTGACCGCCGGTGACGGTACCTCGAATCAATCCTTGGCGAAAGAGCTCAAGAATCCGGTTATCCGCGTAGCGGGCGAGCTGCATCCAGGCGTAGATGCGTAAAAGCGCGTCGGAGGATGGAGTTTCGAGATCCGCGGCGCGGAGGTCGCGGGCGGTGAGAATCGCGGGAGGAATGGGAAAGGCCATGAACTTTGAGCCCGACGGTGAGGCTCGCGGGCGGCGCGGGCAAGCGAGAGATTGCTGCGGTCGAGATTGTCTTGGCTGATTGGGGGAAGGCCGCGGCCGGCCGGGGGTGCGTGGCCTCTCAAGATTAAATCGCGCGGGCGTGTTGCCGGGCTCTGCCGGCGTCCGAGTGCGCGTCATCCTCGTCGCCCCCAAGATGCCGACTTTGATTGGCCGGGCAACCGCCAGCATCGGCGCGTGGCGGGAGTGCCACGCGGGGGGCATCGCGGCTGCGCAAAAGTCCAGACGCCCTGGGACGCCGGTGGGCGGACGTTCCAAACTTCCTCTATTTCCAGCGATGGGCGCGACCGGATTGCGTGGAGCCCGCGGGGCGATCAACGGGCCCGTGGGCGCGGGCGCTCGGGCCCTTGGGCGCGGGCGCGGGGCACTTGGGTGCGGGCGCGGGCCCTGGGGCAGGGGCGGGCACTCGGGCGCGGGCGCGGGGCGGGCCCTGGGGCAGGGGCGCGGGCCCTTGGGCACGGGCACGCACCTCCAGGTCGCTTGCGGCGGAGACCTCGGCCGGGCTGAGCCGTCGCGCTCGGTCGCAGCAGCCTTAAGCGAAAACCTCGCGCACGGCTTTACCCTTGCCGTCGTTCGTCACATAAAAAGGCCGTTTCTCAATGTCATAATGATGGTCGGCCGGGATCCCGAGCGCTCGATAGATCGTCGCATGGAGATCCGTGATGGTGACCGGGTCCTTGAGGGTGCGGCAGGGGCGTTCATCCGCAGTGATGCCGTGGACATAGCCGCGTTTCATCCCGCCGCCAAAGAGCAGGGCGCTCCCGGCCGCCGTAAAATGCCGGTGCATGCCGTAGTGCTTGGCGTCATTAATCACGTCGGGAACCTCGACCTGGTTTTTAACGCCTTTGTCGGGTTTCCCCTCGACCATCATATCCCGGCTAAATTCGCTGGCCAACACGATCAGCGTTCGGTCGAGCAGGCCGCGCTCCTCGAGATCGCGGACGAGTTGGGCGATGGGTGCGTCGATCGCCTGCTTCATGCCAACGAGCCGAGCGTGACCGTTCTCGTGGGTATCCCAATTAAGAAACGGAATATATTCGGTCGTGACTTCGATGAAGCGCGCGCCGACCTCGCAGAGGCGGCGCGCCAGCAGGCAGCCAAGGCCGAAGCGACCGACCATGCCCTCTTCGTATTTGGCGCCGAAGCGGTCGCGCGGAGTGTCGAAACGCATACCCCGCTCGTAGCCGGGAAAATATTTTTTAACCTGTTCGAGGGGCTCGAGTGCGAGGTCGAATGCTTTGGCGGCGGGAGAGCTGAGCAAGCGGTGGGCATTATCCATCGCGCGGAGGAGGGACTCCTGTTGATAGCTGCTGCCGGCTTGACCAATCGGGCTGGCGGCAAGGAGCCGGCGATAGAGTTGATCGCGACTTTCGAAGCGGCCGGGGCTCATGCCGGCAGGTGGGCGCACGGCGTCGGCGGCTTGCTCGGGGAAGGCGACATTAAAGGGCCCGCACTCGGCGCCGAGGAATCCCGCACTCGTGAAAGCTTTCAGCTCTTCACCTTCGCCAAGATCAAAGCGTTGACCAATGTTGATGAAGGCGGGCACAGCAGGGTCGAGCGGTCCGAGGGTTCGCGCGATCCATGCCCCCAGGTGGGGCGCGGCGACTGTCTGGGGCGGGACGTAGCCGGTGTGCCAATTAAATTGATGGCGTGAATGCAGAATGAATCCGAGGTCAGCCGCCTGCATGGTGCGAATGAGCGTCGCGCGATCCATCACGCCAGCGATGTTTTCCAGGCCGGCGGAAAGTCTCACGCCATCGAGCCGGGTCGGAATGGATGGAAAGGTGCTGAGGACTTCGTTGGGATCCATGCCCGCTGTAAAGGGCGTGTAGCGTTTGGGATCGAACGTCTCTGTGTGGGCCATGCCACCCCCCATCCAAAGCACGATGACACGGTCGGCCGTCGCCTTGATTTTCTCAGGTGAGCCGGCGGCGAGGAGAGACTGCGGGGCTCCCGCGGCGAGCGCGGATAACGTGGCGGCGGAGGCCGTTTTTAGAAAATCACGGCGGGAGTAGCCCAGAGGTTGGCTCCGGCGAAAGGCATCTTGGGCAAGCAGGCGGGCAAGGTTCATAGCGAGGCGAAGAGGAGAAGAGGACGCAGGGGTTAACGCGACGACGATGTGAGATGATCAGGACCGCGCTCCGCCCGAGGGTCCGCGGAGTTTTCGGCCCCCGTTTTCCGAGGCGAGCCGGCCGCCCTCATCGCGTGATTTTTGGACGGAGCGGGCGGTCCACCGGATGCCGGCGGGACGGCTTGAGGGGGCCGGGCAACTGGGCAGCGGTGCATTATTGGATCAGTTGAAATTCTGGAAGCATCACCAGAGCCCAAAGCAGGTCGGCGACGCCGTCGATCTGGGCAGGCGCGCCGGCGAGAGGTTCGGCGAGGGCGGTCTCGGTGGCGTTGGGCGCGCGCCCCAGCGTCTGGCGATAAAGGAGTTCGACGAGGGAGCGACCACCAGCCGGGTGGGCGGCGACGATACTCGCGCCCGCCTCTTGCAGTAATTTCGCGAGAGTCGCGCCATTGGTTAATTCCAAGGCCTGCAAGGTTGTGGGTGTGGTTGGCCGCACCGTCATCACCTGCTCTCGGTTGGGCCGGCCGAGCGCGAGCATGAGCGGGTCGGCGAAGACCAGCGAGGCGCGGTGCACCGGGAGCGAATCTTTTTTTGCGACGGCCACTTCTAAGAAGTGGCGGCCGAGTTTCCACGGCGCGAGCTCCAGTCCGCCTAATTCGTGCGCGGGCGCGGTCGCCCCTTTGGTTACCTTTACCTCCCAAGTCCGATCTGTGACGAAGTCCATCACCGTGTCGGCCGCCCGCACCCACGCGTACACAATCAGCCCAGCGGGTGAGCGGGCATCGGGTAACGCATCCGACTTCACCGACACGAGGCGACCTTCATCGGGTCCGATATTGGCGGCGGTGATTTCAATCGTGTTGGCACCGGCTTTTAGAAGCGCACGGACGTCGAGCCAGTCGGCGCTGATGGCGTTGCGTTTGCCGGAGGCCCCCGCCGCTTGCCCGTTGATCTTAACCGTATAATTGTCATCCGCACAAATCGCGAAATGGGCGACGGTTGGCGCGGCCGCGAGAGTGATTTGGCGGGTGAAAACAAAGCTCCCCGGGTCCGCTTGCAGGTGGGCGTCCGCGGTCGCCCAAATCCAGCGGGGCTCGAGGGGCAGGTTGGGCGGCGTCGAATTCAGCGCGACCGGGCGGTTCAAGCGTGCATCCAGTTTCGCGTGGCGGAGGCCGCCGACACTGCGAATCGC
Organism: Opitutus sp. GAS368; assembly: GCA_945903465.1. GTDB lineage: Bacteria > Verrucomicrobiota > Verrucomicrobiia > Opitutales > Opitutaceae > ER46. The sequence continues at coordinate 44,584 of CAMDOF010000007.1, read as the reverse complement.
GTCGGAAAATTGCTCGGCGCTCATCCGGCGGTTGGCCGGACCGCGAAAGGTGGCAGGTTCTGCCACATCGCCATAATTGACCGCGGGCAGCTGATAAGCGCGCGACGTGAGAATCCGCGTCATCGTGTGTTTGAGGTCGTGCCCGTGGGCGACGAGGTCTTCGGCGAGCCAGTCGAGCACGGCGGGGGCCCACGCGTTTTTGTCCATCTCGTCGACGGGTTCGACGAGCCCAAAACCGAGGAAACGCTGCCATAGCCGGTTGACGATGGTGCGGGGCAAGCGGCCATTTTTACGTCCGGTAATGATTTCGGCCAGTTGTTGGCGGCGCGCTTCGGGGGCGGCTCGCGCGTCGATGACACCGAGGTCGTTGTAGAGAAATTTTATCTTGGCGATATGCCCGGTCGGTTTGTCGCATTCCGCAATCTCGAGCGGCCCGTTGGCGTAGACGCTCGCGAGCCCGTAAGCATCGGTCAGGGTGTACTCGTTGATGAAGCTGTCGTGGCACGAGGCACACTTGAGATTTACGCCAAGGAAAACCTGCGCGATACTCTGCGCGGCCTGCATCGGCGGGACCATACTGGCGTTGACGGCACCGCGCCAGATGATGCCGTTAATGAAGCCTTCAGCTTCAACCCCGGGATTGATCAGTTCGGCGACAAATTGATCGTAGGGCTGGTTGCGTGCCAGGGCGGTGTAAAGCCAACTGCTGATTTGTCGCCGACCACCGTCGGTATAGCCGGTACCCTTGTAGTCATTGCGTAAAAGGTCGTTCCAGAAAGTGAGCCAATGTTCAGCGTAACGCTGGTTATCAGCGAGCAGGCGCTCCACGAGGCGCGCTCGCTTATTCGGCGCAGAATCTTCCACAAACACGGCCATTTCGGCGGGCGAGGGGAGGAGGCCAATCGTGTCGAGCCAGACGCGCCGTGCGTAGGTGCGGTCATCCACGGTTACCCCCCAGGCGATATTTTTTTGCGCGAAGTAATCGCCGATCAACCGGTCCAGCGGCGCCGCGCCGGCGGCCTGGTTCTCCGCGGTGGCTCCGGCCGCCGGCGCGGTCATCGCGAGGGTGCTGGGCCGCAGGTTGGCGGGCTCATGCTTAAAGAACGTGATGCTCTCCGGCCAGCGCAGGCCTTGGTCGATCCAAGCGCGCACCACGGCGACTTGCTCACGCGTGAGCTTCTTGCCTTTTTTCGGCATCACATTTTCGGGTTCAAGGCCGGAAATCATCTCGACGATCGCGCTCTCTGCACTCTTTCCAGCGCTCGCGGGGACGCCGTTATCGCCGCCCTGGAGGAAATCCGCCCGCGTCTCCAAGCTAAATCCCCCTTTGCTTTTACCGCGCCCGTGGCACTGCACACAGCTCGCCTCGAAAATCGGCTGGATGTCAGCCGCGAAATCAATGGTCCGACCGGCGGGGGCAGGGAGTTGCGCAGTGAGCGTCGGCGTCAGTTTGGCCCGCGCGGGCGAGTGCATCGCTAAGAGGGTCAATGCCAGTATGGGGAAGAGCCGATGGTTCATACGCGGTGGTTAGTTAACGTCGTGGACCCTCTGAAACAAGCGTCAACCCCGAACTTTCACCTCGAAATTTAAAACGCTGCCGCCGGCCTGGGCCATCGGCGGAACGTTCTGAATCCGCAATGATTACTGCTGGGTGCCCCCGAGTTTTGTTTATCGGTGCGAGGCGGTCGGGATTGGCGGGCGGTGCGGGGTCGCCTCCAAGGCAGGTGCGCGTGGGCAGGGCGCGCGCGCGCCGGCGCGGTCGTGTCCGGTGACCGTGCGACGGACTCGACGCGCTCCGTTGGCTGAACCGACGCTTTGTCCTAAAGGGTCGGTGGCCCGACCAGCGTCAGCGCGGGCTTTTTTAAAAATACGGTTGCTTGTCTCCGCGGGTCTTTGCTCTCTCAGGAAGCACGCTGGCGCCTCCCCTCATGCCCATGGAGATTAAACCTGCACACGTATTTTTTTAGAATTAAAATATGAAATCTACCCGTCGCGAATTTCTTGCTCAGACCGCTCTCGCTGGTACCGGCTTATCGGTGGCCAGTTTTCTCCGCGGTGCGCCCGCGCCCGCGCCGGGAGCGCCGGGAGCGGCGGTCTCGCCACGTGTCGCCAGCGCGTCTCGCCGGCAGGCTTTTAACATGTGCGGTTACGCCGCGCCCCGTCTCGAAAAGGTGCGCATCGGTGTGATTGGTCTGGGCTCCCGCGGGGCTTCCGCTCCGGCCCGCCACCGCGTGATTGACGGAGTCGAGATCAAAGCGATCTGCGATATCCGCCCCGAGCGGATCGCGGTCGTCCTCAAGGGTCTGGAGGGCACCCCTCATAAACCCGCCGTCTACACGGGGAGTGACGACGCCTGGAAAAAAGTCTGCGAGCGCGACGACATCGACGTCATTTATAATTGCACGCCGTGGCACTTGCACGCCCCCATCTCGATTTATGCGATGGAGCACGGCAAGCACGCGTTCTCCGAGATTCCGGCCGCGGTGACGATGGAGGAGTGCTGGCAGCTGGTCGAAACATCCGAGCGGACAAAACGCCATTATATGATGCTCGAAAATTGCTGCTACGATTTTTTCGAACTGCTCACCCTCAACTTGGCTCAGCAAGGTTTCTTCGGAGAGATCGTGCACGGCGAGGGGGCGTATATCCACAATTTGATGCAGTTAAATTTCGGAAAGAACAGTTACCAAGGCATGTGGCGCCTGAAGCAAAACGCCGCGCGCGACGGGAACCTTTACCCGATGCATGGGTTGGGCCCGATCGCGCAGATCATGAATATTAACCGGGGCGATCGGCTCGATTACCTCGTCTCCGTACAAAGCAACGATTTTCAAATGGGCAAGCGGGCCGACGCGCTCGCGGCGAAAGACCCTGACTTTGCTCCGTTTGCCGGGAAAAAATTTCGCGGTAATGCTAATACCACTACGCTCCGCACCGAACTCGGGCGTACCCTGATGGTGCAGCACGACGTGACGAGCACGCGTCCGTATTCACGAATTCATACGGTGGTCGGCACAGAGGGTAGCGCGCAGAAATGGCCTGAGCCGGGGCGGATCGCCTCCCACCATTCCGGTTGGCTCCCGGCCAATGAGATGAAGGCCCTCGAGGATAAATATACCTTCGCCTTGGTTAAGGAAATCGGCGCCACCGCAAAAAAAATCGGCGGTCACGGCGGTATGGATTTCCTGATGGACTGGCGCTGGGTCAGCCTCCTTCGCCATGGTTTGCCTCTCGATATGGACGTTTACGATGCCGCCGCTTGGACGGCCGTTGGCCTGCTCTCCGAGGTGTCCGTCGCGAATCGCTCAAACTCGGTGGACTTCCCCGATTTCACGGCGGGCTCTTACAAAAAAAATAAACCGGTCAATCTCACGCCGGCGTCCCAGCAAAAAAGCTAATCATATGCCCGCGCTTTCCCCCCAAGTTCGCCGGCCGGCTGGGTTCACCGCGTTTTTTTCGGTGGGCCCAAGCTTCCGCGCAGTCCGTTCCGTTTTCACGCGAGTACCCCCGATGGCGTGGGTTCGCTGGTTCCGCGCGCGCGATGTCTTCCGCTTGAGCTTTTTCGCGCTGGGCCTGGCGGCCCCCTTCGCCGGCGCCGCCGAGTCGGGCGGGTTTCAAAAAATCGGCGTCGGCCTCTACGGTTCGAATGGGCATCAGCTCAGCGCCGCCTTCCTCGATGCCCATGCGCACGCGCGCTTAGTTGCCGTCGCCGCGATGCGCACCGCGACGTGGCCCCCGAGCGTGCGCGTGCACGCTTCCCTCGAGGCCCTGCTCGCGGACTCAGACGTTGCGATCGTCTCGCTCTGCTCGCCGCGACGCGGGGACCAGGCTCGCGATGCGGTGCGGTGCCTCGAAGCGGGCAAACACGTCTACGCAGAAAAACCCGCCGCCCTCACCGAGCGAGACCTCGATGCGATCCTCGCGACGGCGAAACGTACGGGTAAGCAGTTTCACGAAATGGCCGGCACGGCCTTCGTCCCTAACTACGCCGCGATGCGCCGGCTCGTTCGCGAGGGTGCGGTCGGCGAGGTCGTTCAGGTGCTCGTGCAGAAATCCTATCGTTACGGCCTCTCGCGCCCGCAGGACGAGGACATCGATGGTGGCCAGTTTCTCCAGTCCGGTGTTCATGCCGCTCGCATGATTGAGCACGTCGGGGGTGTGCGTATCAATTCGGTCAGCGGGTGGGAGACGTTGTTCGGCAGCCCGGAGCCGGGCGCGGGTCGCATGGCCGGGGCCGCGCAGCTCGAGTTGGAAAATGGCGGGATCGCGACCTTCATCGTCAATTATCTCAACCCAGGCCATCCGCGCTTGCCCCACGGTTACGAAACCTTGCGCGTCTTTGGCACCAAGGGTTTTATTGAGTCCGTCGACGGTGGCGCGCGCACGCGATTGGTCACGGCGACCGCTATGACCGAACCGTTGGTTGGTGGTGAGTCTGGCGACTATTTCGACTTTGTCGCACGGCATCTGGTAGCCGGTGTCGCCATGCCGCTGACAAGTGATGAGGAGCTGCACCCGCTGCGGATGCTTTTACGGGCGAAGGAAAAAATGCGTGCCGCCAATCCCACCCCCGCCAGACCATGAGCCGCTCCGCCCGCGCCTTCCTGCCCCGCCGCCAATCCATTAAGCCCCCCTCGTGCCACGGCCTTCGCCGGGCCGGTTGAACGGAGCCGCCACCAGGCGTCCTCGCTCCCAATCTCCGCTCATCGCCGCCCCGCTTTTCTCTCCTCGACGCGCGCATCAGCCTTCCCCCTTCGTAACCAGCCGCGCCATCTGCTTCGCCCACCCCAGGCTTTTCGCCCGTCCGCCCGTCACTCACTGCCCCTCATCATGAACCCTGCCCCTGCCCCCGTCGCCTTCGCCGCGTCGCCGCCTCCGCCGAGCCCGCGGCTCGCTTCACTCGATGTCTACCGCGGCTTCGTCATGTTCCTGATGATGGCGGAGGTCTTGCGACTCTCTCGGGTGGCCCGCGCCTTGCCCGAAAGCGGATTCTGGAAATGGGTCGCGTGGCACCAGAGCCATGTCGAATGGGTCGGCTGCTCTTTGCACGATCTGATCCAGCCATCATTTTCCTTCCTCGTCGGCGTGGCTTTGCCGTTTTCAATTGCGAGCCGCCGCGCTCGTGGGCAGTCCGCGTGGGCGCTGAGCGGGCACGCGTTCACGCGAGCCGTCGCCCTCGTCCTGCTCGGCGTATTTTTACGATCCACCGGAGCAAGTGCGACGGGCACCAACTGGACCTTTGAGGATACCCTCTCCCAGATCGGCTTGGGTTATGGTTTTCTCTTCCTGCTGGGTTTTCGGCCATTGCGCGACCAAGTCATCGCCTTGGTGGCAATTCTCGTCGGCTATTGGGCGTTGTTTGCCGCCCAACCCCTCCCGAGCGCCCCGTTCGAATACGCCCAAGTGGGTGTGCCCAAGGCGTGGCTCGAGAGCCACGGGCTCTCCGGTTTCGCGGCCCATTGGCAGAAAAATAGCCAACCGGCTTGGTCCTTTGACACGTGGTTTCTTAATCTTTTTAGCCGGGAAAAACCCTTCGTCTTTAATCGCGGCGGTTATGCCACGTTGAGTTTCATTCCGACCCTTGGCACCATGATTATTGGTTTGATCGTCGGCCATCGCTTACGTTCCGCTCGTCCTCCGCTCGCTAAAATTCAAGAGCTGCTGATCGCTGGCGTCGCCGCACTCGCCATCGGCTGGGCCTTGAGTCTGCTCGGGGTGGCTCCCGTGGTTAAACGCATCTGGACTTCCAGCTGGGTCTTGGTGAGCGGCGGCTGGTGCTGCCTGTTCTTAGCGGTGTTTTATTTCCTCGTGGACGTGCGGGGGCTGTCGCGCTGGGCCTGGCCGTTGAAAGTCATCGGCATGAATTCAATCGCGGCTTATCTCATCGCGCATCTCTTCGAGGGCTTTATCGCGAAGGCTTTGACGACCCACTTAGGCACGTCCGCGTTTCGCTCTTTCGGCTCGGCCTACGAACCGCTGCTGCACGGCGCCGCCACGCTGGCGGTCATGTGGCTACTGTTAGTTTGGATGGATCGAAGGAAGCTATTTCTGCGGATCTAGTTTCGGCCGAACGCGGTTCGTCACCGGGCCGACGGCTGCACCCTTGAGCGGGCCACGCCCACCGCTAAGCCGCGCCACCTTTAAAACCCACGTCCGCTCACGTTCCGCCTTTTCCGAGCTGATTGCGCCGGCGAGGGCGAGGCGTCCAATCGCTCGCAGACTCCGGTTGCCGGGCAAATTAAATTCTAAATCTTTCGGGCCATCGGTGTAACTTTGAGGGTGGGGCGGCCCGCCGTTTCCCGCGCTGCGCTGTGCTCCGACCGAGAGATTTTTGCGTGGTTGAAGAAATCGCCTTGAGCCCAGGGAAGAGGCTGCCTTGTTTTAGTTAGGCTCGGCACTGCAACTTCCTCCCCTCGCATCATTATGAGATTCGGCATCAATTCATTTCTCTTCGTTTCCCCGTTTACGACTGAGAGCACCAAGCTCTTCGCGACGTTTAAAAAATGGGGCTTCGAAACCGTTGAGCTCGCGATCGAAGATCCCGCGCACATCGATCCGGTCAAGGTGAAGGCCGCCGCCGACAAGGCGGGGTTGGCTATCGGGAGCGTTTGTGCGGCCATGGGACCCGGACGCGATTTCCGAGGCACACCCGAGGAGCAGAAGACGGCGATGGATTATTGTAAGGCGCTCATCGACCAAGCGGTGATTCTCGGTTGCCCGTCCTTGATCGGCCCGGCTTACTCTGTCGTGGGCAAGGCCGATGCCGTCGAGCCGGCCCAGCAAAAAGTCGAGTGGGCCCTCGTCGTGGCCAACCTTAAGCTGCTCGCCAAACACGCGGAGGCGAGCGGCGTGACCATCTGCATTGAACCCCTCAACCGCTTTGAGACCGATTTTCTCAACACGTGCGATCAAGGCCTCAAATTAATCAAGGCCGTCGGTTCCAAAGCGGTTAAGTTGCACCTCGATACTTTTCACATGAATATCGAGGAAAAGGACCAGGCCGCCGCCATCCGCAAGGCCGGCAAGTACCTCGCGCATTTTCATGCTTGTGGCAGTGATCGCGGTACGCCGGGTGGAGACCATATCGATTGGAAGCCAATCGCGAAGGCCCTCAAAGAGGTCGGCTACAAAGGGGACGTCGTGATCGAATCGTTCACCACCGACGTCAAGGTGATTGCCCGCGCTGCCGCGATTTGGCGCAAGATCGAGCCGAAGCGGAACGATATCGCCATTAAAGGGCTCGCCTTTTTGCGGAAGACCCTGCGCTGACCTCGTCGCTGGTCGCGTTCGGCCTCCCGGCCCGCTCAACCACTTCGGCCAATGGCGGAGTGGTCGAGCCAGCGGCGCCAGCCGATCTCTCACGGGCTCAAGCCGCAGCCTTAGCCCAGCCCCGCCCAGCTCCTTCGGTGCGTGCGCCCGCGCGAACGCGCGCCTTTGGCCCATCGGGCCCACGTTCTCGGCACCGCGACTGAGCTTTGGGGGGCGTCCCCGCCACCGTTGAGCTTGGTTCTCGCGGGTAGTGGGTGTGAGGGTTATGAACGCGGGTTGGCTTGAGTCGCGTGGGTTGGTGGTCCGCGGTTCGGCTCTTGGCCGATCGTCCCCAACAAGGCCCAGCGACCGCCTCGGGGCGAAGAGGAGCTGCCCGGAGGACCATCGTCGAGCACGCGAAGGCCCAGCAAGGCCCAGCGAGCGCCTCGGGGCGAAGAGGAGCTGCCTGGAGGACCATCGTCGAGCACGCGAAGGCCCAGCAAGGCCCAGCGACCGCCTCGGGACGAAGAGGACGCCAGCCAGGCTTCTTCGCCGAAAAAATGCTCGTGACTGCAGCCTAAACAATCACCACGCACCCATGTGTTTAGCGCGTCGGGCAAGCTCGGCCGAAGCTTACTTTTCGGCTTTAGGGCGGAACGGATTGCTCAAGGAATGTGGAAAAGGTTAAAACGAGCGTTGACAAGGGGTAGTTACCCGCTGTTTTTCGTTTCCTCTTTGTTTGGCGTGGGTCATTCAAAGCCATTGCCTGGTAGCTCAGTGGCAGAGCAGGTGACTGTTAATCACTTGGTCGTAGGTTCGATCCCTACCCGGGCAGCCAATGAAGGCCAATAACTTACACGTTGTTGGCCTTCTCCTTTTTAAACGTGCTTGGCCACTTCTTGGCCACTTCTTGGCCACTTTTCGAATCGTCCAATGAAAATGAGCCCGGGTGACGTAGAACCTGGTGATCAGCTCACCCGGCAACCCCGGATGAATCCCTCCACCTCGGCCTGATCGAACAAGACGACCCGACCGTTCACTTTGTGTCTGCCGATCAAGCCGGCATCGGCCCACCGCGCGATTGTCCGAGGACTGACGCCGAATCGCGCGGCCGTTGGCGGTGGTAATCACAAAGCCCGCCGCGCGCACCTGCGCCGATGAGGCGCCTGAAACTCGCGCGTGCCGAAATAAGTGTCTTCCCAGCGCAGCTCCGCCTGCAATTGCAGCCCGCGAAACTTGGTGTTGCCCATCGCGTAACCGACGACGAAGCGCTCTTTGATGTAGGAGGCGTTGGCGATAGCGGCGGTGAAAAAATTCGCCGGCGTGGAAATTTCGGTGAACTGTTCGGGACGTTCGCGGAAGAGCGCGCCGAGCTGCATGCGATTCGGGAAGGTCGGCGGGTGGCCAAACTGGTCGGTGCGTGAATAAAGTCCGCGCCGACCAGTTCGCCGTGGTCAAGGGGTGAACTTTACTGCCACCGATGGCAGCAGCGCCTTCACCTTGGTCTGGATTTCCTCGGGGTAGCCTTTTCCTGAGACTTTGAGGGAGAGGGTCTTGAGGTGAGCGAAGGCTCGCAACTGCGGAAGGCGGGCTTCGGGAAGTTCGAGGCCTTCAAGGAAAAGTGATTCGAGCTGGGTCACGCCGGCGAGCGCGGCGAGATCGGCATCGGTCAGCGTTTTGCCGCTCATGGAAAATCGACGCAGGGTCGGGATCGACTTCGCGCCTGCAATGGCCTGTGCCTCAGGCAGGGCGTTACCCTGGGTGACGGACAGCGATTCCAGAGGCAATGTGCTCAAATTTCCATGCCAGGCCGCCGTCATTTTGGGACCGTTGAGGATGATGTTCTTGAGTTTTTTGAGCTTCAGCAGATGCACGGCGCTGGCATCGGTGAGCACGCGGGCGTGAATGAGATTGAGCGATTCCAGATTGGGGAACCGCTCGCAGATATGGCCGAAGCCTTCGTCATCGATGCCGTTGCCGTGGAAGGCGACGGACTTCAACTTGGTCCAGCCCTCAAACTTCGCGAAGGCACGACCGGCGAGGTGGCCCCGGAAACTGAAGCTCTCGAGGTTCCTAAGCCCGGCCAAGTGCTCGAGGCCGGCGTCGGTGGCCTTGCTGAAGTAATGCAGCGACAGGGATTTCAAATCGGGGAACGTCGCGAGCTGCGAGAGCTTCGCGAGCGCGGAGTCGCCGGGGCCGTTGTCGTATCGCTTCTCGATGCGCAGGGATTTGAGGCGCTTCAGTTTTAGAATCGCGTCCAGCGAAGACTCCTCGAACACGGTCACCACCAGTGAAAGACTTTCCAACGAGGAGATCTGCCCGAGATGCTCGATGAAGGCCGCGTCGTAGGGATCCGTCTTTTTGTCACGACTCGCGTGAGCATGGCCGTTGAGGATGCCGGTGTTGACCATCGTCAGCGTGTCGAAGAGGGCGATGTCTCCGCCTGCGGCCTTTCTCAAAGCATCGGGCGTGGTGTTGACCTTCGTGAAGGTGCCCGGCGCCCTCTCAATGGTGCGGGTGACAGCCTGCACGTGCGGATGCTGCTCTGCGGCGGCCAGAATCGCTGTGGCGTGATCGCCGAGCGCCTGCTTCAAGGCCGAATCCGCTGTGGCGGCGATGACCACGTCGAGCGAGGCGCGAGAACCGAGCTTGGACAGGTCGGGCGCAGCGGCGTGCAGGGCCGTGAGTGAGGTGAGCACGAAGGCAAGGAAAGTGGTTTTCATGTTTCTGGAGGAACAACCAGAGTCAGTATTTCGGGAAGATGGCGGGTGTGGGGAAGCGTTCCTCGGGGTTGGCAACCTCGCTGAGGTATTCCTCGCGGGGAACCTGAGCCTGGGGCCAGCTCGCAGGACGGACGCGGACGACGCGGGTGGGACGAATGCCTTCGATGATGAGATCGGTTTCAAATCGGATCTGAATGCCGCTGCTGCCGAGCGGGACGTCGCCGGTTGCTTTGGTGACGTCGACGATGGGGCCTTTGGAGGCCATGTGCGCGGGGCCGTAGCCGCCGTGGGTGTGCTTCAGGGTATTGGCGACCGAGTTCATCAGGGCGGGGGTGCCTTTGGTGAAATCGGCATAAAGCGACGCGTCCATGCCTCCGAAGAGGGTCGCGGTCACCGTGGCGCGGCCGAACGTGCCATACTCCACGGCATCAATCGACGCCGCCATCCAACGACTGCGGATGAAGGCCTTGTGGGTCTCGGTTTGGCTGTGAGCGGCGCGTTGCAGGGCCGCGTCGTCGAGCCAAATGTCCGAGATGTGAAAGCGGTTGAAGATGCCGCCAGGGGTTGGCTTCCAGCAGATGCCGAGGAAGACGGATTGGCCTTGGAGGGCCTTTTTTCCTTCCGCGGGCCACGCTCCCTCGGCGACCAAATCTTCGATCGTGAGAGCCTCACGGCCGCGCCAGACGCGGGTGGCGGCATCGAAGGTGAGCTTTTCCTCACTGGTCTTGCCGTCGCCGCCTGCCTTCGCTTCGCGGCTGGCGACGATCATCCCTTCGTTGTTCTTCAGGTCCACTTCTTTGAGCTTCCAGACGAATCCCTCGCGCTGGCAGTGGCTGGGCTCGTCCTCGAGGAGGAGGACGTGATTCTCGGCAGGTGCTGTGCCGGTGCCACGATAATGGCCTGCGTCCACGTTCTTGTAGTTCACCGGCAGCACCGGCACGGCGGAGGTCTTCGGGTCAGGTGGGAGGAAGGCCCGGACGTGCAGCATGGCGCCGAGCGGGATATCCCGCAGATCCGCCGGCGCGCCGTGATAACGAACGATGCCATACGAGAGCATGGCGAAGGGATGCGGGTCGTTGCGGAAAAACATGCCCGATCCCTGCACGCGGATGCTGCCGCGGCGGTTCGCATGATCCACAAAGACGAGTTCACCACGATAGGAATGGGCCTTTTCCAAAGGTGGAAACTTTCCCGCTTCGGGGCGGAAGGGTTCGATTCCTGGTGCTTCGTTGGCGGCGTGCGAATGAACCGCGAACGAACCAACAAGGGCCAACAACGAGGAGCAAACTACAGATCGCGTGCCCGCAATTGAGAACCACAAACAAGGAGCAATAAACATTTTCACAGCGGGATCAGTATTTCGGGAAAATGGCGTGGGACGGAAAGCGCTCGTCGATGCTGCCTTGGACGACATACTCTTCGCGCGGCAAGTGGAGATCGGGCCAGCTGGCGGGGCGGACTTTGACGATTCGGGTGGGGCGCATGCCTTCGGTAATGAGGTCGGTCTCAAATCGGATCTGGATACCACTGCTGCCGAGAGGGGTGCTTCCGGGTGCCTTGATCACGTCGTGGATGATGCCTCGCGCGGCCATCTGCGTGGGACCCGCGGTGCCGCCCTCTATATGTTTCAGTGTGGTCTCGACGCCGTTCATCAGGGCAGCGGTGCCCTTGGTGAATTCCGCGTAGAGCGACGCGTCCACGCCGCCGAACAGCGTGGCGGTCACCGTGGCGCGTCCGAACTGGCCATACTCGACGGCATCGACCCATGCGGGTATCCAACGACTGCGGATGAAAGCTTTGTGCGTTTCGGTTTGATGCTGCGTGGCGTTTTGCATCGCGGCGTCATCGAGCCAAATATCCGCAATGTGAAAGCGAGTGAACACACCGGGAAGCGTAGGTTTCCAAGTGATACCGAGCAGGACAGATTGGCCGCCGAGAGCCTTTTTCCCTTCGGCAGGCCAGGTGCCTTCAGCGATCAGGTGCTCGATGCGCAGGCATTCACGGCCGCGCCAGACGCGGGTGGCGGAGTCGAAGGTCAGTGTTTCCTCGCTGACCTTGCCTTCGGTGCCTTCTTTCGGCCCGCGGCTGGCGATGAGACTGCCTTCACGGTTCTTTACTTCCGCTTCCTTGAGCCTCCAAGTCAATCCCTCGCGCTGGCAATGGCTGAACTCGTCTTCGAGGAGGAGCACATGATTCTCGGCGGGGAAGATGCCGCTACCACGACGGTGGTTCGCGTCTTTCTCCTTGTTGTCGACCGGCAGCACCGGCACGACGGAAGTCTTCGGGTCCGGTGGCAAAAAAGCGCGGACATGGAGCACCGTGCCGAGCGGGACGTCGCGCAGATCCGCAGGTGCGCCGTGATACCGAATCGTGCCGTAGGGCAGCATGGCGAAAGGATGCGGATCGTTCATGCGAAACACTCCCCTTCCCTCCACGCGGATGCTGCCACGGCGATTCGCGTGATCTACGAAGATGAGTTCGCCGCGGTAGGAGTGCGCTTTTTCCAAAGGCGGGAACTTCCCGGCCTCGGGACGAAAGACTTCCGTCGCTTGTAGTTGATTCTTAGTTACCCGGGCTTCGTTGGCCGCTTTCGCTTGAACGACGAGCGAACAAGCAAGGACTGACAACCAAGGACAAAGTGAGAACCAAGAACGACGAACCAGGAACGGAATCATAGCGCGATCACCTTGTTGCTGTCGCCGAACCTGTCCGTCTCCACGCCCATGCGCTGGGCCATGAGGAGGAGTAGGTTGCTCATATGGGCGTCGGTGTTGGCGGGGCGGCTGCAGAGTTGGTAATGGGCGGTGGTAAGCGCTCCGTCGGTGCCGAGTGCGTAGCCTTGGAAGTCTTTGGCTGATTTGTTGAAGTCGAGATGGCTGCCGTGCTTCAAGCCGAGGTCGGAGCCACCGCCGAGGACGAGCGGAAGATTCGCATTCCCGTGGCTGTGACCGTAGGACATGCCGCTGCCGAAAAGCGCCATCGTGGTGCCGAGGAGTGGCTTGCCGTTGAGGTCCTTGGTTTCTGCGAGCCGCGTGAGGAAATAGCTAAATTGCTCGATCGCGAAGGTGTCGTAGTTCGTGAGCTTTTCGATGTAGCCCGGATCGCCGCCGTGGTGGCTGAGTTGGTGGCGCGACTCGGTGATGCCGATCTCGGGAATGGCAATGGCCTGGCCCTCACCGCCGAGGCTAAACGTGGCCACGCGAGTCACGTCCGTCTGAAAGGCGAGCACCATGAGGTCATAGACGGTGCGAAAATAATCGCCCGCCATGGTGGCCGCGATGTCGCGGTTGATGCGCTGGCGGTTGGCGTCAGAGACAGCGGGCAGCGGTTTATCGAGCCACGCATCGGCCCGCCGGGTGCGGATTTCGGCCTCGCGGACGGAGGTGAGGTATTGCTCCATGCGGCCTTTGTCTTCGGTCCCCATGGTTTTTTCCAATCGGCGCACTTCGGCGAGGTTTGCGTCGAGCACGCTGCCTTTGCGGCGCAGAGCACGGCGTTGGACGGTTTTGCCGCCTTTGGGTTCTTCAAAGAGGGATGCGAAAATCTCGCTGCAACGATGCATCGCAGGCAACCGCACGCCATCCGCTGTCCACGCAAGGGAATCCTGCGTGATGGCAACTTCCAGCGAAGGGATGCGAGTCTGACGTGCGGTGATCTCCGCCATTTTCTGGTCCACGGAGATGGTGTTGCGGTCGGAAGGGCCGAGCTTGCCACCGGTCAGCCAAATCCTGATGCAATTGTGGTGATGGCTGAGACCTCCTGGGTGATGAAGCCCGCTGATCGGCGTGATGACATTGCGATGCTTCTCCAGTGGCTTCAACGAGCGGGAGAACTGATAATCCTTCCCGGGCTTCGTGATCTGATAGTTTAACGAATGCACACCGTTCGCGAGGTAGATGAAGGCGCTGCGCTTGGGCGTGGCAGTCGCGACTTTTTCCGCTCCTCGCAGCGGCGGTATCATGCACTCCAGCAACGGAAGAGAGATGAAGCTGCCGAGCGCTTTTAGGGCTTGGCGGCGGTTGAGGAGCCAAGATTGGGACAGGTAGTTCATAATTGTTGCTGGGTCTCGGTTCTAGGTTCTATATACTTTCATCGTGGCTGCTGATGTGATCAGCGCTTGCGCATCAACTCGGAGAGGGCCACGGCTTGGACGATGTCCTTGATGCGGTAGTCGTGCTTCTTCGCCTCGGCTTGGATGGCGTTAAGGTCGTCTTGGTCGTCAAAGGCGAGGGCGCGGCGCAGCGCGTAGGTGCTGAGGTGCTCAATGAACGCGCGGGCGACTTTTTCGCGGTCAGCCAATAGCCGTTTCTTGAACTCGCGCGCATCCTTGAAGGGGCGTCCATCGGGCATTGCTCCGGAGGGATTCACCAAGGGATCGCCACCGACTCCTGCCCCGACTTTCTCATGGGTGCGCCATTGGCCCACGGCATCGTAGTTGTCCCAGACCAGGCCCAGCGGGTCGATTTTCGCGTGGCAGGCGGAGCAGTTCGCGTCTTTGCGGTGAGCTTCGAGTTTATCACGGAGCGTGGCTTTGGGGCTGGTGGGCGGATTCGGCTCGATGGCCGGCACGTTGGCGGGTGGTGGCGGCGGTGTTTTGCCAAGGATCGCCTCGCTCAGCCACACGCCGCGATGCACCGGGCGGTGGCGTGTGCCATCGGAAGTTAGGCCGAGCACCGCGCCCATCGTGAGCAATCCACCGCGATGGTCGTCGGCTTTGAGCGAGACACGCTGGAAACCGCCCGCTTGGGGCTCCGGCAGCTTGTAGAAATCGCAGAGCCGCGCATTGGCCATCGTCCAGTCGGAGTCGATGAAAGCATCCACCGGCAGATTCTTCGTGAACAGCTCGCGGAAATACTCGACGACTTCGCCGCGCATACTCGTCTCCAGCCACGCATCGTAAGTGGGATAGAGTTTCTTATCCGGCACGAACATGCCGAGACGGTGCAGTTGCAGCCACTGCCGCGCAAAGTCGTCGATGAAGCGGTCGCTCCGCCGGTCGGCCAACATGCGCCCCACCTCCTTCTTCAGCGCAGCGCCGTTCAAAGCACCGCCTTTGGCTGCGGTGAAGAGTCCATCGTCAGGCATCGAGCTCCACAGGAAATACGAAAGCCGCGACGCCAGTTCGGAATCCGTGACTCGCTTGCGGGGTGTAGGGTCGCCTTCGACGAGGTAGATGAAGTGACGCGATGTCAGCACGCCCTGCAACGCCACGCGATACGCGTCGGCCAACTTCTCACCTGCTTCCCGTTCGGAGCGATAGGAGGTCAAATACTGCTCCAACTCCTCCTTTTTAACCGGTCGACGCCAGGCGCGTTCCGCGAAGCGTTGCAGATGCTTCGCCACCACCTCGGGCGCGGCATCATCCGGCGGCACCAAGCCTGCGCGCCGCGATTTTTCCGCCTCCGAAACCAGCGGCCCTTCCCATTCGATCCAATCAAGCAACACTGTGGAAAAAAGGGCGTTGCCCTTGCCATCGAACATCTGCGGCGCATTCGGGCTTAAGAGCAGAGTCTCGCTGCTGTGCGTGAAAATGTAATTAGGCCTGCTGGCCACCGCATTGCGAAAGGCTGCACCATTTCTTCCGTTCACCAACTCGGTGGCCACCACGCAGAAGTCGAGCGTCGCTGGCATTTCAATAAATAGCTCGAAATCATACACTTGAGGTTTGTCTTCCGGTGCTGTGAGATCGATTTCGATGAGTCCATCCACGGTCTCGTCACCCGTTCGTTTACCGATACTGAGATGGGCCGGTTGACCGCCAATCGGCCGGAGGCCGCTGGCCTGAAAGCGAACTTTGTAAAGTCCGCTGTGTTCCGGCCCTGTCTGGCCAAACCAGTTCGGCGACAGTGCGTTTTGATTCCTGCCGGGAAACATCAGAAAACGCAGCGGTCGCTTGATGCCGAAACGATCCAGCGCCGCTTGCTGTTCCTTCCCGCCATTGTAGCGCAGGTCCGCTGCCGTCTTGCGCACCTTGCGCGCCTCGCTGAATGTCGTGGGGAAAGCGCGGTCCAGCACGAGTTCCGCCGCGCGGTAGTAGCGATCCACATGCGAGGGCGAAAGCGACAGCTCCGAGCCGATTCGCTCAAAGCCATGCCAGAGCGTGTCCTCATTTAGCTCACCCGGCTTGGTGGGATCGTAGCGCACACCGAGCAGGTCATATACGGTGTTTTGATATTCCTTCCGGCTTAGCCGATAATGCGTCACCGCCGGCCGTGCTGCCATCCGTGCCGCGATCCCCTCCTTCATCAGAGCGTCGAGCTTGGGGATGAAGGCGCCAATTTCCTCCTGCGTCGGCCGCGCCTCGCCTTCCGGGGGCATCTCTCCGGCATTGATCTTTTCCATGACCTCATGCCAGAGATGGGTATCTAGGCCCGATTTGAAATCGCGCGAGAGCTGGTCGATGCGCAGGTCGCCCTTTTTTTTGTCCGGGCCGTGGCAGCTGACGCAATGCTTCTCAAGGAAGGCCTCAAACGGCACGGCAGCGTGGACGGCACTGATTAAACCAAGGCTGGCGACGAGCGGCAGTGCAGCGGCAACGAGTGGATGAATGCGAAAGCGAGAGAGCATGGTTTGACTGGCAGGAAACCGGATTGTCAGGGGGCGTGAGAGAGGTTTTTCGCGCGGCCCTCTTTGCAGGTCCTGGTGGACGAAGGCCTGTTCATGGTGAATCGTTCGATCCTTCGGTGCCGGCAGACGGCGTCGGATTTTCAAACCGACGCTCACAATCTCAGGGTGGTCGTGAAGAGGAAGCTGCGCGGCTCGGTCAGGCCATAGACGCGAGCCGGGGTCGCGACCCGGTCTGGCTTGCTGAAATCGGCCTGGGGCTGCCGCAGCGAACCCGCTGTGCCGGTCATCACCGGCCGACGTTCGTCGAGGAGGTTCTTGATCACGAGATTGAAGGACATCTCCTTGCCATCGAGCCGGCCCCAACCCTTGAGCCGCATGGTGTAGCCGAGCGTGCCGGTCACATTGATCGGCAGCCGATAGTAGAGCGGGGTCGTTTGATCGACCTTCGGGTCATCGATCGCCCGGGTGGGATTGGCGGGGTCGATAATCGTGTCGGCCGAATGGCTCATCATGTAGTCGCGACCGGGATCGCGGACGCCGACGCCGAGGCGCAGGCCCTTCAGCCGACCGGACTGGATCGTGTAGTCGGTGAAGACATTGATCGTCGTGCGTTTGTTGCCCGCCACCGGCAGGTCACTGGCCACCAGCGAGTAGTTGGCCCAGATGTTGTTATAGTCCAGGACAGCGTTGGTCTGCTCGCCGGGAACCGTCGCCGTAACCGCGGTATTGACCACCGCCACCCCGGTAATGTCGCCCGAAGCCCGAGTCGTGTCGAGCCGGCCGCCAGCTTCCTCGAGCACTTTCCGGTAGAACGCGGCGTTCTCGTTCACAAACCCCTTGGTCTGCGGGTAGCGGTTGAAGGTGAAGACGCGGGCGGTGCCGAGATTGAACATCAACCGCAAGCCGCGGGTAATTCGCCCGACGATCTCCACTTCGTAGCCGTCCGTCTCGAGCGACTGGTAGTCGGTGCCAAAGATATCGGGAATGCCGAGGCTGTTGCGACCGTTGGCGCTGGGATCGGTGGCGGTGTTGCGCGCCAGCAGGGCGTTGATCGAGGTCGTCACCGGCGACGCCACGCGCTGGAAATCCTCCCGGTTATAGAAGTAGGTCGTATTGACGGTGACCCGGTCGTTGAAGAAACGGAAACGCAGACCGCCGTCATAGCCCTTGCCGTTCAGGGGTTCGACCAGTTCGTTGCGCATGTCGAACGCGTTCGTCGCCGGCGGAATGTAGCTCGTCGCATAGTTGCCGATCACCGACATGTATTTTGTGACATGATACGCCAGACCGTAGCTGCCGGTCATGTTCGAGCCTTTGTTGGCCGGCGGGCTGTAGTCGTCGCGGAAGCGGTCGTTGGCGTAGAGGGGATTGTAAACCGAGACGCCGTTGGCGGTCGTAACGCCGGGCGGATTCTGCCGGGGGCGCGTCGCCGCGGGGATGGTTTGGGTCTGCGTGGGCGTGCCATTGGCGTTGCGCGGCACGTAGCTCAGCGTGGCCCAGTCGGCCGGTGCGGCCGGCTTGTAGAGGACCTTCATCGGATTCCAATCCGTCGGCAGGTCGCCGAAGGCGGGCCGGGAGAGAATCAGGGAGTTGTAGCGGTCGTAGCGGGCGACGGCCAACGCGACGAGTTTGCCCTCGAAGTAGCGCGCGCTCGTGGCCAGCACGGCGTTGTCGAATTTCTCCTTCGTGTCGCTCCAATCCGAGAGCGTCCAGCGAGGCGCGATGGTCATATTGGACGACGTCACCGAACTGTTGTCGGCGGCAAACGTCCGCTCCAACAGCGCCCCAGGAATGCCGGCGTCACTGAAAGGGCGGGCCGCTTGGTTCCAATATTGCCGGACGTAGATCGGGTTGGCCTGCCACATCCGCTGATCCGCCTCCATCGCGACACTGTAGCGATGGAAGCGCACAACGGTGGTGCGGGAGTTCGTGGCGACATTGAGGTTGACGGTGTAATCGCCCCATTTGCCGAGGTCCTGGCGGTAACCGACGTTGCCGCGCAAGCTGCGGTTCAGGTAGCTACGCTCGGAGTGGGAAATGAACCCATCGCCGTAGGGCTGGAGGAAATTGGGATTAGTCGCACCGTTGGGCAGGAGTTGGTTGATATCGATACGGATCGTGCGCAGGCCGCCAACGCCCTCACGGTTGGAGTCGCCGTAGACGTTGTTGATGTTACCGCCGAGTTCGAAGAACCACTGGGTGCCGATCTGGTGCGAAATGCTGGCGTTCAGGTCGCGCAGGTTTTCGCCATACATGAACGTATCCGGCGCCATCGAGAAATTGCTCTCGTTCCCGATCGGCCGGAAGGCCGAGCCGCGGATCGCCCGGGAATAGAGGTCGGCGGGTTCGTTCTCTTGGTAGCGAAAATTGTGCTGGCCGTCCGGCGCCTGGGTCGGGACCGGAATGGCGGTGCCCTGATAGCCCAGACCGAACGGCAGACCCGTTCCGCGCGTGTAGAGCCGGCCGTTGGAGAAAACGGGAGTATTGACGGTTTCGTCGGCTTTGCGGGTATAAGCCTCGTTCTGGTAATTCATGATGGCCGTCTGGCCGTTGAATGCATTCCAGACGTAGTATTTTCCGGCGCGGCGATTGATGCCTTGCGCCTCACCTTGGAACGTCAGCACCTGACCGAGCGCATTGGCGACGCCGGGTGCCGTCTGAGTGCCGAGAATAAGATTGGAGACCGGCTCGCGGAAAACCGTCACTCCGTCCCAACCGCTGACGGCATCGAAGATATCGGGGGTCGGCTGGTTGCGCATCATGCGGTCGTAGGCGCCTTCGATCCGAATCTCGGTTTTGGGCGTCAGGAGATAAGAGGCCGAGCCCGTCACTCCTTTGCTCTTGGAATAGCCACGCTCAAGGAAGGCCTTGCTGTCCGCCCAGAGGAGATTGCCGCGCACGGCTAGCTTGTCCGTGAGCGCGCGGTTGACGTCCAAGGTCGTGCGCAGGTTGTTCCACGAGCCGGCGGACGCGCTGATCGTCTCGAAATTCCGGTCGAGGCGGGGCCGCTTAGTTTGGGCCCCGAGGCCGCCGGTGAGCGACGAGTTGGCGCCGATGTTGAACAGCGCGGCATTGGGGCCGCGACCGAACTCGTAACGTTCGAGCGCATAGCTGTCGTTGAGGCCCCCGGTCAGATAATTGTTGCGCGTCTGTCCGCGATTGTTGCGGACGCCGCGGGAATTGAAGAGCAGCGGATTGGTGGTGCCATCCTCGGAGGGCACCGCCCCGACATTGGGCATCCAGGCGACGGCTTCCGACACGTCGCGGATACCGAGGGCATCGATGAACTCCTGCGTCATGATGGAGAACGGCGCGGGCACGTCCTTCATATCGAGCGCGAGGCGGGTGGCGGTACCGGCGTTGGCCGCAGCGAAGCCGTCGTCCTTGTCCGTGTTCACGGTGAACGGGGATAATATGACTGCGGTCTCTCCTGCCTTCGACGCGCTGCGCGGTGCTTGCGCAAATGCGGCGCACGATAGTGCGGTAGAAGCGATCGCGCCGAGCGCGCGAAAACGCGCGCTTAGCCGCGGTTTCGGCCGCACGGCCCGGGTGGCGCTGGCAGCGGCCCGGAGCGGAGACATGACATCCAGCAGCGGCAGTGTCATGACGGTGCCGACGCCGCGCAGAAAATGGCGGCGGAAGAGCCGCCAGTTTTGGGAAACGATATTGCTCATGGGCAGACTGATTCAACGGTCTTGAAACAGCTCACGGGTGACCGGCGCTTCGATCGCCGTGGTGAGCTTATACTCGTCCGTTTGGGCGCGGAGATCATGCCGCGGCGCAACGCATACGTCCCAAGCTTTTCACTGAAGGCGCCGGCGAACTGATCGAGAGCGGCGACCAGTTTTTTTTCAGGCCGGCGGCGTCCGCCAGTTTGCGACCATCGGGCAGTTGACCGGCGGCATCGATCGGAGGATTGGCCCGGGCGCCATCGCTCACGATTTCCTCGGTTCGCCAGCGGCCCGATGGCGTCGTGGTTATCGAAGGCGAGGCCAAGCGACCTGAATCTCCGCGGCTGGGTCTCCACTTAAAACGCGCCCTTGATGCCGGCAGAATAAATCGCCGGAGTCAGGGTTTGGCTGAAGAAGCGCGCATATTCGGGGGTGCCCGGACTGTAGCGGTTCTGCACGCGGTTGCGGCTGCCGGCATTGCGCACCGAGAAAAACAGCTGCACATGCTTGCTGAACGTGTAGCAAGCGCTGCCGTTGTATACTTGGGGCCCGAAATTGTAGCTATAGGTGTCGGCCGGAATGCCTGTGCCGGTCAACACGGTCGGTTTGTAACCCGCCACCGATGACATGTTGGCGGTCAGACTGTATTTACGCCGCGTCAGCGAAAAGCCCATGGAATATTGGCGCGGCGTATAGGCGCCAAACTCCACCGCATGACTTCCAGAAATGTTATTCTTGGTAAAACTGCCGTAGACTTGGATCCCGCTCGCCCATTGCGGCAGAAACGTCAGTGCCTGTTTGTAGCTCACTTCGAAGCCATCGATGCGCGCGGCGCCCACGTTGCGCTCGGTGGTGATCATATATCCATTGGCGGCGCTGAACACATCCGGGTCGATTCCATAGGGCTCGAGCAGCTCCGGCGCCGCCACCGCCGTGGTGCTGTCAAAAAAGTCAGTGATATCTTTCCGAAAGACTCCCACCGCAACATTGCCCGTTTTCGAGAAATAATGTTCCAGCAGCAGATCGAAATTGTTAGCCTGCCAAGGCTTCAGGGCCGCATTCCGCAACGTGATGACGCGGCTTGTTGAATCGGGATCAGGGAGGGTCGCGCCCGGTATGATATTGCTGAAATTCGGCCGGCCAATCGTCCGAGCATAACCGGCGCGGAAAATAGTATTCTCCGTGACGTTGAAAGCGCTGTTGAGGCTCGGATAAAAGTCCCCATAGATCCGTCGGGAGTGCGCGCCGCGACGCGAGTAGGTGTATTGATCGATCAGCAGCGGATCGGTCGTGCCTTTGGGCACCAGCTTCGGATTGATCAAGGGGCCGTAGCCGTCGTCATCGGTCCGCTCATAGCGGACACCGCCGACCAGCCACCAGCGATTGTTCAGGAGGCGGGTATCGAGCCGGAAGTAACCCGCCGTGACCGTTTCGCGCAGCCACTTGGAAGCGTTGACCGGATTCCGCCACAGGTTGCGGACGTCGTTGATCCGGAAATATTCGGGATGCTCCACGAACAGATCATACAGTTTGTAAGGGCTGGGATACTGCAGAAGCTGCGGAAAGTTGAACGGCGAAACCCGTTTTGAAAATACCTCGTCGAAGAGGACCCCCGCGCCGTCATCCGCCGTGTTGGCCACACCATCGCGTCCCACGAAGTTGTAGGCCCGGGTGAATTGGTTGATATCCCGCGTGTTCTCCCGAAAGTCACCGCCGATTTTGGCGGTGAGCGGAATGCGGGTGCGCAGATCGCGGCCTAAATTGAAACGCAGCGAGCGATAGACATCCGTCCCTTCACGGGGCGCGGTGTTCGTGCTGGTGATCCGATAGTTGTTGATATTGTAGGGATCAATCGGAGCACCCGTCGCGCTGGTCAACGTGGGGTCCGGGTTGATCTTGTCGATGTTGTCCAGGCGCACCGTCACGTTGGCGAGTTGGATGCTGGCGGCGGCCATGCTTTTGATGGCGCTCGCATCCGGCAATTCGGCCCAGGAGCGTGAGTATGACGCGGCGGCGTCGAATTTCCAAATCTTGCCGTTATGCCGATAGCTCAGATTCGGCTGGAAGCCTTTTCCTTCCGATAGGAGCTGCTGGGTCGTTATATTCACGACACCCCGACCCGCGGCCCCTTGGGTGTGACTGCGCGAGAAGCTCGTCACCAATGGTCCGACATCGAACGTCACGGGATGAAAGACCGCCGGCAGGATTTTTTGGGTGTAGGCCATGCTCACCGACACGACATCGTAGGGCGACACGCGGTAATCCACCGTCACGCCTGCCGAGCCGCGGATAGTTCTCCGTGGACTATCCCTCGTCTGGAACGACTTGAGATAGGGACGATCCGCCGTGGTCTGGGTCGACGTGGCCGGGACGCTTGTCGTGGGCACCCAGTCGTATTGGCGAAAATGTTGCAGCCCCGGCATGTCGAGGTTGCTGAGCGTCAGGGTAAATCCGAGCTTCTTGTTGAGGGGAACGATCCAGCTCGCGTTCGCACTGGTCCTGACCTTGCGCGTATAACCTTCTTCGCCCGGCGTCTTCTTGAACGTGAAAGCATCACCGACGTTCCAGGAGAGATAGGTCCGGTAGCTGAGCTCGGCCTTTTCCCGTTCAAAGGCGCTCTTGCTCACGAGATTGATCGTGCCCGCGATGGAGTCCGCCGGGCTGTCCGGAGTGGGCACCTTGGTCACTTCGATCCGCGACACGTTGCTTAGCAGGAGCTGATCGAATTCCACGGCGCGCGTTTCGTTCCCATTTGCGGCTGAGGCCAAACGGTTCCCGTCCACCGTCACCAGGGTCATGGTGTTCGGAAGTCCCCGAATCGCGCCATTGAGTCCGACGTTCGGCATGAACTTCGTGAATTCAGTGATGTCGCCGGTCGTGATTTCGCCGAACTCGTCGGTGGAGGCGACGTTCTTAATGTTGGGCGAAAAGCGCTGCTCGTTGATCGCGAGGGCCGCCCCATTCAGTTCGCCGGCTGCAACGACAAACGCATCCATTTTCTCCACACGCGCCCCGCGGTTGTCGCCGCTTTCCAGTTTGAAGTCTTGCTGAAGCGTGCGTCCGGGCACCACGGTCACCTTCTGTTCGGCGATCTCCAGGCCGGTATAGAAGACCCGGATGGTCGTCTCCCCAGCCGGCACGCTGACGAAACGATATTGGCCGAATTGGTCGGTAAACTGCTCCCCTCCATTCGCCGGCAGGGTCACTCTCGCTCGAGTGAGATAACCACCGGTCGCCAAATTGCTCACGCGGCCTTCGATGGAGCCGCCTTCATTGCGGTCGGCGGAAAAACTGACGTTCGCGAATGCCAAGCTGAAAGCCAGCCAGACACCCAGCATGGTGGAGGGGGTTTTTCTATTCGTCATATCTAGCGGGGTCTTGGGAGTTGGACTTGGGGCCAGCAGACGTGTGATGAAAAGAGAGTAACCCGCAATCCGCCCGCGGTCATCCCCCGAACTTTCGGGGAGGCCGGTTGGACCAAGAAGATTGCCGACGGCGGACCACCGGTACCATTATGTCAGACCACCGCTGATGAAACCCGCCCGCCGTTTTTTCGTCCCTAGCCTCGCCGCGATGATTGGGGCGGCGATGACGATCACGATGGCGCGGGCCGAGAACGAGAGCCTGGAGTCAGTCGTCCGCTGGCTCAGCCCGGAGTTGCGGAGAATTGGTGTCGAACAGCGCGTGCTGCATCAGATGATTTCCGACCTGCCGCCTTCACCGCCGCGGACCGTGACAGAGCGGCTGGGCTATCACAGCGGCTATTCGTCGAGACCCGACACCGTGGAATGGGTCGAGATGGATCTGCACAAGGAGGAGAGCATCGACGCGATCGTGCTCATTGCCGCCGCGAGCGGTGATGGTGGGCTCGCCTCTGACGGCTACGGTTTTCCGCTTCGGTTTAGAGTGGAAACGCGCGGCGAAGGAGAGGCCGCGGAACATGAGGTGCTCGCCGACTTCACGCGCGGCGATTTCCCGAACCCCGGAATACTTCCCGTATATTTGCCGGTGTCGGGCCGCAAAGCGCGTTATGTACGCATCATCGCGGCCCGCCTGTATCAGGAGGAAAAACGGTTCTTTTTTGCCTTGGGCGAAATCATGATTCTTCAGGGGAATCGCAATCTCGCGAGCGCCTTGCGGCTCGGCGATTTTCGCTGCAGCCGGACCAAGGGAGCGGTGCCCATCTGGGGACTCGCGAACCTCGTGGACGGCCACACGGTCCTCGGGCCACCGGTCGGCCAGCGGCCCAGCCCCACCCTCGGCTATCAAAGCCGACTCGTGAACGTCACGATCGAACCGGTGATTCGACCGCGCTGGGTGCAGATCGATTTGGGCGCCGAACTTGCGGTGGAGGAGGTGCGTCTTTTCCCAGCACGTCCTCCCGAATTCGCTCATCGGCAGGGATTTGGTTTCCCGTTTTTTGCAAAACTCGAACTCTCCAACGACGTGAACTTTAAGCCGGCGATCGAAATCCCCGAGTTCACTCACCATGGCCCGGTGAAGCGGCCTCCGCAGTCGAGCAATCCGGGAGACAATGTTGTTACATATGTGGTGCACGGGCGATCGGGGCGCTACGTTCGGTTTACCGCGCTGGATCTGCACAACGCCAACGGCCAATATAATCTGGCCCTTGCCGAGATGCAGGTATGGTCGGGGGGAGGAAATGTGGCCTTGGGTAAAACGGTCAACGCGTTCGATTCCATCGAGACGGGCGGCTGGTCCGGTGCGGCCCTGGTCGACGGCTTCAACAGCCGGGCCAACATTGTCGAATGGCCCGAATGGCTCAGCGGCCTTTCGCGCCGTCGTGAAATCCTGCAACAAATCGCGCAGGTGGAAATGCGGCAAGCCGCCCTGCTGGGCCAGTTCGCCAGCACCGGTTGGTGGGCGTTGCTCGGCACTGTGACCGGCGTCCCCGCAATTCTGCTCGTATTCCGCTGGAGGCAACGCCGGCAACATCGACGGGAAATGGAGGAGCTGCGCCATCGTATTTCGCAGGACTTGCACGATGAGATCGGCAGCAGCCTAGGCAGCATCGTGTTTATCAGCCAGGACTTGATGGCCTTGGTCAAAAGCGACCGCAAGATGCAGAATGAGCTCGGGGAAATCCAGAGTATCGCCCGTCAGACTGTCGACTCGATGCATGACATCGCCCGCGTGATGCAGTCGGACCGTTATGCGAAGGACGACCTGATATCGCATGTGCGCGAGATCGCGACCCGCATGCTGCGCACCGTAACCCATACCGTGCGGCTCGACGACGGGAGAGGCCACGGGCACTTCCCCCGCGATCGTCATCGCGATCTCGTGCTGATGTTCAAGGAAGCCCTGCATAACATCCTGCAGCATTCCCAGGCGACTCACGTGGAAATTGTCCTGGCTCACGCCGCTAGGCACATCACCCTCAGTGTGCGGGACAATGGCCGGGGCTTCGATCCGGCCACCACCGTGAACGGCGGTGGCATGGGACTCACGAATCTCCGTCGTCGTGCGGACAAGCTTGGAGGCGAAATGAGCCTTGTTTCCGCCCCCCGGCAGGGCACCACGCTGGTCATCACGATTCCCTGCCCGTGAAAGACCCCTCTCCCGCTCGCCTGAATGTGTGGCTGATCGAAGATCACCGCGCCTACGGAGAACGGCTAATGCGAGCGCTCAATCGTCTGGAAGGGATTCGATGCACTCAGCGCTTTTCCGCCTGCGAAGATGCCTTGGCCGCGCTGCGCGATTCATCTGCACCGAATGTCATCCTGCTGGACATTGGCCTGCCCGGAATCAGTGGCATCGAAGGCATTCCCTTGCTCCGCGAGCGAGCACCCAACTGCGCCACCGTCATCCTCACGGTCTTCGAGGACGACGAGAAGATTCTCCGGGCGATTTGCGCCGGCGCGGTGGGTTATCTCCTGAAGACGGCCACGCTCGATGAAATTGCCGCCGCCCTGCATGCCGTGGCCACGGGCGGTTCGCCGTTGACACCTCGCGTCGCACGCCGCGTCCTGGCGCAATTCTCCCGCGCAAACCCGCCGCAACGCGACTACGGACTCACTCCGCGGGAGCGCGATATTCTGGAGCTTCTGGTCAAAGGCCTCACTATCAAGGAAACGGCTGCGCAACTTGGAATCGGTTTCTACACGGCGGATGAATACATCCGCAGCGTTTACGTGAAACTCCAGGTGCCCAGCCGCGGCGGTGCGATCGCCAAGGCCATCCGGGAGGGCCTGGTGCCGCCCATCTCGCGGTGGGAGTGAATCCGGCCGGGTGGAGTTGGACGGGGTCAACTGACCCGGAATGGCGGTTAAGTTTTTACCGGGCGGCGGAAATAGCTGCCATGACGGATTTGGCGGTATTCGTGGCGAGGCCGGTTGAGCAGGGGATACTTTTGGGGTCGGCGCTTCACCGCGCGGGGTTCCCAACGGTCGGGGCGCAGGGGCACCCGATCGGCGGCGATGACCCGCAGCAATTCGGCCCAGAGCAGCTTGCGCAAGGCCGCGCGCAGGGCCTGCGCACTGGCCCCGCAAAAGCTGCGCAGCGCATCGAGCGTGCCGGTGAAACTGAGCCGCTCCAGCGGCACGGCATGTTCGCGGGCGGCCTCGGCCATCACGGCGCGCGCCAAATTGTGCGCGATGAGCAGCGCCAGCAGTTCGCGATGCACCATGCTGGGACTCTTGCAACGCAGCGTATCCAGACCGAGGGTGGTTTTTAGATTGTCGAGGCACATTTCCAGCCGCCAACGCCGCAGATACGCCGCGGCGATCTCCCCAGCCGGATAGGCCACCGCATCGAGCAGCGTGGTCACCAGCGACAACTCGCGGGTGCGAAAGCCTTTTTGGTGAACGCGCTGGCGAATCACCCGCACGGTGATCTCCGCCGGCAGCGCGGCCCACTCCGCCGCCGTGAGATACGGGGGCTGTTGCCGGCCCTTTTTCCAGACGACGAGCCGCTCGTTGGGTCCGAGCCGCTGACCCCGGCGCCAGTCGATTTTGCGCACTTTCACCCGGCTGACGAGATCGGTGTCGTGCCGCGGCAGGAGCGCGCAAGCCACGTAGTGCCCGGCGGCCCGATCGTAAATCACGATGTCCTTGGGGGTGAGGATGGGCACCAGCTGGTGCAACAAGCGCATCTCACCGTGGTGGTAATCGCCCTTGGCGTGGTCGAGCACGCCGCCACCGCGCGCGCTCCACACCACCAGCAGGTGCAGGACCGGAAAACCGCAACCCGGTTTTTGCGAGGAAGTCTGGGGATAGTCTTTTGGGTTTTTCGGGGTGTCGGGCAGGCTCAGGGTGGTGCCGTCGAACGCCTTGACGACGCGGCCCTGCAACGCTGCGTCCGGGGCGACGCGCTGGTCGGCGACCTGCGCGCTGAGTTTGAGCGCCTCGACGAACAAGGTCTCCGGCAACCGCTCGCGCGCCTGGCAATAGGCGCTGGTATTCTCGTCCACAGTGGGCCCGCCTTCGAGCATGAACATGGCCTGGAGCTGCCGCACGACCGTGCGGCACGAGACGTTGATCTGGAGCATCTGCCAAAGGAAACACCATCAGGTGCGGCGCACCGAAAAGGGCCGTTCGCGCGCGCTGGCCTGGGCCGGATCCAGGGCGTCGAGCCCGGGCAGAAGCGGGCCGAACCGGTCCTCGATCTTGTCGAGCGTGCAGCGGCGCACGTTGGCCAAGGTGCCGGGGAGCCCGGGGCCCGGGCGGCGATGAAACCGGCCGCGCCGGGAGGGAAAGAAAGGAGAATCGGTCATAGGGCGGTATATATACCGCTCTTTTGACAGCAATGCTACCTTAATCGGCATGGCGACCAAAAAAACCGAGGCGGCGGCGCGGGCCAAGTGGCGGGAACACCACGCCCGACTGCACGCGTGTCTGGCCGTGCCCGGCTGGATCAGCGAAGGCTACGTGCAGGACCGCGGGCCCGGCGCCGGCGGTCCGTGTTACCAGTGGACGCGCAAGGTCAAGGGCAAGACCGTCAGCGTCGCGCTCTCGAAAGAACAATACGAATGGCTCGCCGCCGCCATCGCCAACTGGCGCACGGTCCTGGCCACGCTCAAAGCGATGCAGCAGTTAAGCCGCAGCGTGCTCTTCACGACCCTGCCAGACACGCAACGCCGCAAGCGCCTCAGTAAGAGAGTTCTCGGTATTACTTAAGCGCCATTCGGGACTGACCCCGTCCGGATGCTCCCTCCGTCCATCGAGATCGTGTTCGCCGTGCTGCCAACGTAGTTGACGCTGATGCCTGGCAGGAACTCGCCCACGCTGCCGTCGGCGCTGATGCCGAATGCGCCAGCCGACACCACGTGGGTGATGTTGGGCGCGAAGCGCTGCTCGTTGATCGCGATGGCGGCGCCGTCCATCTCCCGCGAAGCGCCGACGATGAACTCCGAGAGTTTGATCATGCCGCCGCGGTCGGCCGCCACGCCCGAACCCGACAGGTTGAAATCGCGGAGCAGGGTCTGCCCGGCCGCCACCGGCACGGCTTCCACCAGCGGTTCGAGGCTCGTAAAGAAGACCCGCACCCGGGCCGGCCCCGCCGGCAACTGGGTGCGGAGAAACTGGCCGCCGGAATCGGTGAAGGTCTCGAGGGTGGTCCCCTCCACCGTGATGCAAGCTTTCTCGAGGTACTCGCCGTTCCGGGTGTTGAAAACGCGGCCGGCGATCGTGCCGGTCGCCGGAGCGTCCGCGCTGGAGGCGGGACCTGCAAGGATCGCGCTGAGGATGAAACCGAGGATCAGGGTTGGGCTGGGTTGCTTGAGCATGGTGGGTTGGGGTTAATCGAAAATTCGCTTGAGGGGCCACGCGGTGAGGGCTCGGAGTTCCGCGTCCCGCCCCTGGGCGCGGAGCGACACGCCGAGGCTGTCCGCACGTCCGGGGTGCACGCGCAGCGCCAGGCATTGCCGGCCATTGACGAACACTTCGACAATGCTGTGATCGACAAACACTCGCAGTCGGAACGGCTCATCGGGCGGGATGAGGACGGGAGCCGTCTCCGGCGGACGCGAAAGAACTTCGGGCAGCTCCGACGCCCGCGTGGCGTCGAGGGTGACCACGCTCAGCTTGTGCTGCGGGGGCATGAATCGACTGGTGACGTCGCGATCGCGGAAGAGCAGAATGCGGGTGAACTCCTCCCGGCCCGGCGACCGCAGCACGTTCAACTCCACCATCGGGGCCTGCTGCGGGTCGATCTCCGCCGCGATTTCCAAGGCTTGGCCGCCAATGCCCGGCAGCACCCATTCCTCGTTCGCCCGCAGCGTGCGCGCCGGCATCGACTGCGGCGCCCCGCGCAGGGACGCCACGTCGCCGGCCGGCTCGATGCCGAGTTCCTCCTTGCCGATCAAAGTCAGCCGCCGCGGCAGGGTCATGACGCCGTTGGCCCCCTTGGCGGCCATGGCCGGGTTCACATTGAAGAACGCGATGACGCCCCCCTTGCCGTCGGGTGCCGCGGAGGGCGCATGCACGCCGCCCGGCAGGACCGCCCCGAAATTGAACCGTCCGTGCGCCGTGGCTGCGAACTTGTCGCGCCGCGTGTCGTAGTCGCCGATCCAGTACTGGCCGCTGCTCGTATGGCTGAAGAAGAGCAGAATGTGCCGGTCGCCGATCGGCCAGAAGTACGGGCACGCGCCGTCATCTCCCACCCGCGTGAAGCGGTCGCCTTCCAGAAACTGGTGCACGAACTCCCACTGCACGAGGTCCCGCGACCGGAACAGGAATTCCGCCGGCACGGGTTTGCCCGCGGGCCCGGTGTACTCCACGGAGCCGGAGAGCGAATAATACACTCCCTCCTTTTTCCAGATGCACGGGTCGTAGACCCGGTAGGGCAGAGGCTCCGCCGAAAGGAAATGAAACCGTTGGCCGTTCTTTTCCAGGGGAATGACGGTGTCGCCGGTCACCTTCTCCCAGTTGAGTAGAAGCGGATCGCGAGAGACGGCGACCATGTTGCCGTGATTGCGTCCGTGATACATGGCAATCACTCGATCCGGCTCGACCAGAATCGACCCGGAGTAACTCTGTTCCTCAGGGTCGGGGAAGATGGCGAAGGGCAGGTCGCGCCAGTGGATCAAGTCGTCGCTGACGGCGTGCGCCCAGTGCCAGCGGCCATCCTCCGGTGGGTTGGCCTGATAAAACAAATGCCACCGCCCCTGCCAGAAGCACAGACCGTTCGGATCGTTGAGCCGCGCTTCCGGGCTCGAAAAATGGTAGAGCGGCGTGTGCGGATCGGCCGCCTGCCGGCGCCGCAGTTCGCGGTATTTGGCGAGCAGGGGATTGGCGGCGAGCTGACGTTCCTGCTCGGGCAGGGTGGACGCGAACGCGAAGCGCGGCGCCTTCGAGGCGGAGTTGGGCGCGGCCTTTTTCAGCGCGGGCGATTTTTCGGCAGCAGGGGCGGCCAGCGGCGCGAACAGCAGCGCGATGGCGAAACGAAGGAGTGGGGCGTCGAGGCAATTTCTCATTTTCGGCGGAGTTTCGTTTGATCTTCGTTCAACCAGTGATCGACCGAAGGGAGCTGCAGTTGGCCCGACTTCGCCGCCTCACCCGGGCCGTTCCAGCGCAAGGCCCGGTTGAGCTGACCGTCGGCGGCCGCGACCACGGCCACGTTGACCGCCAACGGCTGCTGCTGCAGGAGCAACCGCATCAACTGCCAGCGGCGCTCGAGCAATGCCGCCGCGGCCTTCGAATCGACGGCGACACCCGCTTCCGCGGCCCGCGCCAAGCGGTGCGCCTCCGCGCTAATGGCCGTGAATTCGAGACCGGCCCGGAGGAACGCCACCCGGCGGCCCGACGCCGCATCGGCCGCCGTCGCCCTCGCTGCCGCGACGAGAAGTTCGCGCAGCGCCGCCAAAGACTCCGGCGCGATTTGCGGAAACCCAATGCCGCGCGGCCCGGCATCCGGCACGACGTCCCGCTCGACGCGCCGGAAGTACTGCTTGACCGATTCCGCTCCGGCGCCGAATCCGGTCTCGCAATAATCGTCCAGCAGCACATCGAAATCCTGCGCCGGGTCCCAACTCAGGCGCGCCGCCGTGTAGTAGAGCAGCCCCTGGGTTGCCCAGTGGTGATAGATGCTGTCCATGTCGGTCGCGATCACGCCGTTTTGCGAGAGGTACTGCAGCGTCTTCGCCGTCTCGCGCGCCTGCGGTTTGAAGGCGCCGTCGTTGTAGCCCCGGTGCAGATTATTGGGTCGCCACAACACGCGTTTCGCCCCCGCCGCCTGCCACGCCTTCCAGGCGTCCACCTGGGTGGGCACATAACGCAGGACGAGGTTCGGATGCACCCGTTCCTGGACTGGAGGGTTCGAGTAGGCGCTGTAGGCATCGACTAGAAAGAGCTGATTGGGCACGACCTGGGTG
Organism: Opitutus sp. GAS368; assembly: GCA_945903465.1. Lineage (GTDB taxonomy): Bacteria > Verrucomicrobiota > Verrucomicrobiia > Opitutales > Opitutaceae > ER46. The sequence continues at coordinate 13,043 of CAMDOF010000007.1, read as the reverse complement.
ACCCGTTCGACGACCGCATTCCAGTAATGGAGGTAGCGATCGGTCAGGGAGACGTAGTCCATCTCCGTGCGTCCAGCGCCGCCCACCCGCTCGAAGATCATCAGCTTGATCCGCGGACCGTCGGGCGGGTCGAGTTTCCGGCAGGCATCGCACAGGCAGAAACTCGAGTAACCGCCGTCGTTGGGACTGAGCGAGAAGGTGCCTGGCCGGGCCTTCCCGCCCAACTGGGCGATGATGTCGCGGGCCACGTGTTCGACGAGCTGCGGGTTCGAAACGCACAGCCGCCAGCGCTCCTTGGCCGCGCTCTGATCGCGCGTGCCATCCGCCTGCAGCGCGAACCATTTCGGGTGTGCCTCGCCGTGCTCGGCCCACCCGCCGCGCAGTCCCGCTCCGGCGTGGCCGCCCATGATGCCGAGATTGCCGCCGAGGCGGTTCCACGCCGCCCACTCCCCCTCCGCGGCGGTGCGCGTGGCCTGCTCGAAAGCGGCGAGGTGTTGCTCCGGCGTGAAGCCGAGCCAGGCCATGCCCTGAGTGGCGTTCCGGGTTTCGTGTCCCGCCACGCGAAGGTTGCGCTGGCCGACGATAGGTGTGAAGCGGTGATCGATAGCCGCCACGGCGAGTCGCGGGCGGCGGGGAATCACTTTGCCGACTTCACCGGGCCACAGGTAACGACAACCGAGGGCCTCGAGCAGGTGAAACACGGACCGCGCCAGTGCGGGCCGGCGCGCATCGCTGCCGTCGTCCCGGGCCAACAGGGTTAGGGTATTTGCGCCCGACTTGACGACAATGCCACCTGCGCCAAGGCCCTCGGTGGTCACTCCGATCCGGCGCGTCAGGTTTCCTTCGCCCAGAAGAATGAAAGTGTCCGCCTCCGTCCGGCCCGCGGGTGCCACTAGCCGGCCGGCGACGATTCGGGCCTCGCTCAATTTCCCCTCCTCCATCGTGGGGAGCTGCACGCCAGACATCTGCTGAACATGCGAAAGCAGTGCTCTGACCGCGACATCGTCCGGTCGGACGCCTTCCGCCAGAACGACGGTCGCGCGCGGGCGATCGTCGGCGACGAGCAGGAGTTCAGCCGCGGATGCGGCGGCGAAAGTCAGGATGGCGACAAGAAACGCGAGCGAAGTGCGCATGAGGAAGTAGTGGTTTGGACGCGAAAGGCGCGCCCGCGGCGGGCGCCCGGCCACCTCAGGGACGTTCGGCGACGCACAATCGGGTGAACGGACCGTCGCTGACGTTGTAGTAGATGCGCCGGCCATCCGCGCTGAAGATGGGGTGTGGGTCGTTGCGCCGCCACGACCTCGCGCCCTGGCTTTGATCGAAACGATGGAGCGTCACCCATTTGCCTGTGCCGGCATCCACCACCACGATGGCCCACTCCTTCAGGTTGGCGGGGTCGAGGATGCCATCGCTGACAATGAGCCGGCCATCCGGACTGGCGGAGGGATGGCTGCCGCGCAGGAACGGGTATTTCGGCCAATTTGGGATCATGTCCTGCGAGCCATTCTCGGTGTCGAAAACTGCACCGTAAACCTCCAGGATTCGCCTCGAGTCGGGCATCCAAGCCGGGTGCCCCCACTTCTGCCGAAACCACTTCATCTGACCGGTTTCGAGATCGAAGCAGACGCTCCCCTGGCGGTCGCTTGCATTCTTCGCCATGTAGTTGTCGCCGCCGTTGCCGGCGGCGATCTTGAAGAAGGTGCGTTTCATATCGGGACTGATGACCGGAAAAAAAATGGAGGTCGGCTTGCCGCTGAACTGTTGCTTCAGCCACGCGCCATGCTGCTCCTCCACGGCGGTGTTCTTCAACGCCACCCGCACCTCGCCGGTGCGTGCGTCCCAGACGTAGAGATCGCGGTACGGTCCGGGATTCCAGTGGCAGCCGTACATCGGCAGGAGATCGCCCGTCGGCTGGCCGAAGCCCACCTGGCGATCCTCAGCCACCACCGTCTTCGTCCGCGTCGCGACGTCGACCACCACGACGCGCCATTTCTTGTCGATCACTTCGTGGTAGGCGACGCGTTTGCCCCCGGACAACCATTGCTGGCACGCGGCGCGATGGGCGTCCTCCGTGTGCACGTTTTCCGCCAGCACGGTTTCCTTGCCGGTGGCGCGCTCCAGTATCCGGATTTCCCCCACGTAACCGGCGGGATGCGCCGAACTGTAGAAGAGCACATGTTTGCCATCGGGGCTTTCCGGGTTGGCGAGGTAATAGGTGTGAATGGTGTGCCGGCCCGGGACCGCCGACACCGGCGAGAGGCGGACTTCCTTGGTCCACGGATCAACGGGACCCGGGGCAGGCTGGGCGGCAAGGGCGAAGGCGAGACCGAGGAACGAGACGACGAGATGGCGGGTGGAGGCGGGAGGTTTCATGGGGGCGATATCGTCGGTGAGTGGGTTCTAGAAGCTGCCGTTGACTCCGAATTGAATGCGAACTCCGTGATCGCGCCAGTCGGCGACGAACCTCGGATTATCGCTGGAGTAAAATTCCTGCTTGGAGTTGAAGAGATTGCCGGCGTCGACGAATACGGTGAGCCGCCGGGACAGGTGGACTCCCATCTTCCCGTCGACCATCGTGCGAGGGGTGCGATAGGAGCGAAGGACCGGATTCACGTTGTAGGCGCGCAAATAACTCCCGGTATAGTTCCCGTTAATGCGAGCGTAAAACCGACCCTGACTGTAGGAGAAGCCGGCACTGACGACTCTGGGCGTGAAGTTGACGAGGGCGCTGTTCGCCGTTTCGCTGACGCGGCCGTAGTTTCCCATCGTTTCCAGCCACGTGTAGTTGGCGAAAATGCCGAACCCGCGCCAGAATCCGGGCAGAAACGAGAGCTGCTGCGAATAGTTCAATTCCGCGCCTTTCACCGTCGCGAAACCGCCGTTGGCTTGGGTCGCTAGATCCCAGCCGGCGTAGTCCCCATTGAAGCCATTGTCGCCGCCCGCCGGGATCCTGACCACGGTGCTGTACAGAAAATTCTTGATCCCTTTGCGGAACACGCCGACCGAAACGATGCCGACCGGTTCGAAGTAGCGCTCGACGCTGAGATCGAAATTGTCCGCCTCCTGGGGCTTCAGTCCGGCGTTGTTCTGGGTGATTCTTTCGGCATCGAAGTTGATTCTGGTGTCCGGGTAGATCGATCCGAAGCTGGGGCGTCCGAAACTCGCCGCATAACTCGCCCGCACCAGCCAGTTCCTCGCCGGCTCGTATTTCAAGTGAACGCCTGGCAGCACGTTGGTGTAGTCCCGCTTGACGGTCGCGCGGGTTCCCCACTGGGCCTGCACGCGTTGCACCGGATCGGTCAGCGTCAATCCGGCGCGCGGGTTCTGCACGGCCGATTCTCCGGAAGCAGCCGTTCGCTCCAGCCGCAGGCCGGCTAGCGCAGAAAACCGAGCGATCGACACATTGCCCATCGCATATGCCGCCGAAACCTCCTCGCGGGCATTCTTCTTGTTCGCCAGGGCATTCTGCAGGGAGGTGGCGGGATTATCGGCGAAAAATTGCGGATTCTGTGCGCGGAACTGATTGATGCGGGCGAAATCGAAATACGGAGGCCTTGATCCATAAGGATGCCATGCACCAGCGGGCACGCGCGGCAGAGTGGGATCGATGAAACTGGCGAGGAACGCGCCCTGCGGCCCCGAATACACGATCGTCTTGCTGGGGTTGCTGGTGTATCGTTCCTCACTCAGGTACTTCAGCCCGGTCTTCACGTAGGCTGTGACCGGCGAGACGAAGTGCAGCTTGAGATCGATCTGACCGCCGTGGTTGTTTGTCCCCTGATCGGTCACGGTGCTGGGCACGAGGCCGCCCAAAAACCAATTTGCAGGATCCCCAACGTCGGCCCCGCCGATCTGGGTTACGTCCCGGCGGATGAGCGATCCGGTCCTGGTGCCGTCCAGTCGCCACGCTGTGTTCGTGACCTGAACGTTGTAACCACGAATCAGATCCCGGTCGCCGCTTTTTTGGGAGCTGTCCTTCTGCCCAATGCGTGTGGGGCTTTCCTGATAGATCCCGGCGTAGTCGAGTTCGAGCCAGCCAAAGCGATGGCGCCCTCCCGGCTGAAACGAATAGCGGCGGGTATAGGAACTGTTCTGCGCGGCGCCAAACTGATAAGTTGAATTCACCATTTCCGTAACTTGATCGGAGTACCCCGGCAGGATGGAAGCTTGCACGCGGGCTCCCGCAGCGTTGAAGCCGCCGGCGCGATAGCTCGGATGGCCGAACGGAAACTGGGTCTGAAACGGGATCGGCCTCCCGGAAGCGTCGATCGTGGCGACCTGGGCCAGGCTGGTCACACTGGTGTTGCCGCCTTCCTGCTGCTGCTCGGCGTAGTAGTAGGTGTAGAAGGCATTCAGGAACAGCTGGGACTTTTCACTGACCTTGTAGTCCAGTCGCAGGTTCGCGCCCGTTCGCGTGCGTTCGTTCGAATGAAAGTCGTAGTGATTGATCAAGCGCATGTACGCCGGCGACGCAGCGGTCGGCTCCCAGACTGCCGTCATCAACCCACCCGCAGGAATCCAGTTGACCGTGTAGCTCAGATTGAGAGCCACCCCGATGTTCTTATTCCGACCGAAGACATCCGAGTAGCCGAAGTTGTAGGTGGGGCGGACTCGGCTCGAAGTATAGGCGGCCCCCCGCACGTCTTCTCCAACGCGGCGGACACTGGCACTCACCGCATAGCTGATGCGACGGGGGTTCGCCCGATCAAAGATGCTCGCCGGCCGGAGGTTGATGTTGCCGCCGATCGAATCGCCGTCCATGTCCGGCGTCGGCGACTTGGTGACCTCCATGAATTCGATCGCCCCAAGCGGAATCTCGCTCATGCCCGTCTGCCGTGCGGCGCCCGAGCCGCCGCTGGCCAGCTTCATGCCGTCGTAGGTCACACTGTTGAGATTCGCGTCCATGCCGCGGACCATCACGAACCGGGATTCGTTCTCGTCGTTGATTGCGGCCACCCCCGGCAACAGGCGGAGCGCCTCGGCCGCATTGCCGTCGGCAATGTTGCCGAATGCATCGGTGGCGGCGACGTTCTTCACGTTGGGCGCATTTTTCTGGCGCGTGATGGCGGCCGCCTGGCCCTCGCGGATGCTGGCCACGGTGAACTTGTCCATTACATAGACATCGGAAACAAGTTCGACATCACGCGTGGTCGCCACGTCGGGGCGGACGTCGAGAGCAAGTCGTTGGGGGTTCAGGCCGGTGTAGGAAACAACCAGCGTGGCCTGACCGAAGGGAACGTCGGTCAGCCGAAAGCGTCCCTCGCGATCGGTGACCGTCGATCGGTTCGCCCCGACCAACTCGACCAATGCTCCCTCGAGAAAGATTCCCAGAGCCTGGTTGGAAACGCGACCGTTGACTTCGCCCCGGGCGGAAATTCGAGAGGCGACTACCGTCTGGCCCGGTGCCGCATTGTTCGGTTGGCCACCGTGGATTAAAACTGCCAGCGGCAAGTAAAGCGCAAGGCCGATGAGGGGTGTTCGGGTGCGCGCAGAGGAGGACATGGGATCGGGGGTTCGAGGTGGGAGTTGTGCAAGTCGGAGCCGAGGTCGTCCGCCGCCTACCGGCGCGACACGGGCAAGGGCCACTGATCCGTACGGAATGGCGAGGCGGGCAGGTCGGCGGCGTTTTCGAGATTGCCGGCCGGGTTGTCGGCAAACGCGTAACGCACCGCGACCGGCGCCGGCACCTGCGGGCTGCTAACCACGACCGTCGTGCCTTCGATTCTCGCCTCCGCCCACACGAATCGGCGATCCGCGCCGGCGATCGCGAAACCCTCCAGCGGCCGGTTGGCTCTGGCGCGAAGGCCCCGCGCGTGCGTGAACTCGAGGCGAATCGTCGCGCCCTCGATCGCCATCGCAGCGTAAAGTGGGCCCGCAAACTCGATTTGCTCCCCATACGCTACCGCCCGGGCGGCCAGCGCGAGGCGGTGGCCCACATCCTGTTTGTTCTTCGGGTGAATGCCATCCCCGCCAATGTCGATTGCCACGGCCATCGCGGTATTGGGCTCCTGGAGCGCGAGCCTCTGCCCCTCGCGCAGTTCGGCCCATGGCTCGTCGACGGGCTGCGGGTGCCGTCGGTGGTGGTTGGCCAGTTGCACAAAAAGAAAGGGGAAATCGCCGATGCCCCATGTCCGCCGCCAGCTCCCGATCAGTGCCCGGAAAATGGCGCCGTACGGCCGCGGGTTGTTGTTCCCATTGGTCTCGCCCTGATACCAGATGACTCCGCGAAAGCGGAGGGGCACGAGCGGTGCGATCATCGCGTTGTAGGCACCGGTCGGCGCCTGCTTCGAAAAAGTCTTCGGGACCGGCGGCAGGCCTGGCGGCCGGTTGTTGGAATCGCGACCCCACTGCCGGTGATACTCCCCGAACCGCGCCTCCCATTCCGGATACGTTCGCACTTCATCCATCCACTGGGAGAAATCAGTGCTCGTCTCCGGCAGCGCCCGCAGCGTTTCACGGCTCATCCACGATTCCGCGGGCGTGTTGCCCCAATTGCTCTGCACGATGCCAATCGGCACCCCGAGTTTCTGATGCAGTTGGCGCGCGAAAAAATACGCGACCGCCGAAAGGTCCGGCGCCGACAATGGCGAACATACCTTCCACTCCCCGCCCTGTACGTCGTTCCTCGGGGTCAGCGCGATATTCGCCCCGGCTCTAAAGATGCGAATCCCGGGATAATTCGCCGAGGCCGCTTCCGCTTCCCCGTTGTTCACAGTCTTTATCCGCATTTCCATGTTTGACTGGCCGGCCGCCAGCCACACCTCGCCCACCATCACGTCCTGGAGTCTCAACTCCGGGCCGGCGGTTTTCGCACTCGATGAGTTCACCGTGAATTCGCGCGGTTCGCCACTCGCCGCCATGGGATCCAGCTTCAGCTTCCAACTTCCGGTGGCGTCAGCGCGCGCCGTCTTCACTTGGCCGGCGAAGGCGACTTTGACTTCCTCGCCCGCATCCGCCCAGCCCCAAACCGGAACCGGGACATCACGCTGCAACACCATGTGGTCGGAAAAAATCAACGGCACCTTCACGCTGGCGCGAGCGCCGAGCGTAATCAAAAGGGCCGATATGAAGAGCAGCAGGGGTCTCGAGGGCACCGATTTCAAAATTCAACGTTGGTCGTGAGCCGCCATGTGGTGGGCGGCTGCACCACCTCCCGGTACACAAACGTCTTTCCGCCCACTTCATTGTAACGCGTGATCAACGGTTCGCGTTTGTTGAACGCGTTCGCCACGTTGAGCTGAAAGTTGAGCCTGCGGCCTCGGCCCATTCCCGCCACTGCGTAACCGGCCATGAGGTCCGCGTAGCCGAACGCATTTCCGTACAATTTTCGATCCGTGGTGCTCAAGCCCACAAAGTTCTGGCTTTGATATCGGTATCCACCCCCGACATACCCTCCTTTCAGCCATCCCCAGCCAAAACTGTAACGGGTAAAGACATTCGCCTTGTGCGGCCGGTTGCCCAGTTTCGTCAGCCCGTCGGTTTCGGTGAGCTCTCGGATGATATCTTTATAAAACGCCACCGCTTCCGGGATGGTCTGAGCCCCCGTGGTCACCACTCCCGCGGTATTGATCGTCGACAGCCACTTCAGGTTCTGGGCATCCCAGGCCTTCCACTCCGGAAATTTGTTTTCCTCCACCGCCCGGGCCAGGGAATAACTGGCCTGAAACCGCCAGTTCTTCGTCGCGTTGGCGGTCACTTGAAACTCGTAGCCCTCCGACTTGTGATCGAAGAGTCCGTAGCTGGCCAGGACCGAGCGTTTATCGAAATCTGCCTGCGAAATTCGCCCGGCGGCCAACAGTGCACTCAGGATGGCGTTATTCGGATTGCTGACCCCGCTTGCGCCCAGACCGGTGGTGCTTTGCTCCTTGCCCGCCGTCGTATAGTAGGAGGCGCGCGCATAGAGCCGGCCCTGCAGCAACTCCAGCGCCATGCCAAAATCCATCCCGGCACCCTTGGGCGGCCGCGGCGGAACCAGGTTGGCTGCGCCAGGCTCCCCGGTCGCCTTGAAGATCGTCTGCCCGCGGGCCGGCAGCGAAATATTGTCGGCCTGATTATAAAACACCGAAACCTTGGGCAGCACGTGATAGACGATGCCAAAGGTCCGATTGCGACCGACGCTATCGTTTCGAGTGGGCGGAGTCGAGGCGTCGGACTGGGAGTCAACTTTCGAAATCGTCAAATTCTGGGTGACCGGATCGCGTCTCCTCCCCAACGCGTAGGCAAAGTAATCATCGCGTCGCAGGCCCCCCGCGACCACCAGCCGCCCGTCGAAATAGCGCGCCTGAACTGCCACCATGTAGCCCTTCTGGGTGACCCGGCTCTCCGAGATGGAACCACGCGGGTAGCCCCAGGCGGTCGCGAGCGTACGACCCGTCACGGGATCGCGTACGTTTTCAAGCAGATCAAAGCGACCGGGGCCGTCGACGTAATAGGTGGGCCAATCCCGTTCGAGGACGTAGCTGCGCCGCTGCACATAGTTCGCGGCATTGTCAGGTACGGGGTTGAACGCCGGGGCCCGGGTCGTCGCGTCCACCCAGGTTTCGTTATCGGATTGGGTGAATCGCCGACTCTTTTCGTATTCGGTGAAAGCAGCGAAACGATACTTGCCCCACTTGCGCGCGTCGTGCTCGGTGGAAAAAGTCGCACGCCCCGTATCCCAGGCGTTGCGCGTCACAACGCGAAACCAACTCGTTTCGAGGTAAAGGCGCCCGGAATAGGGATTGGGCGCGCCCGTATTGAGCAGTTGGTTGGGATCGCCCGTCAAGGCATGCGCGGTTTGGCGCGCATCGAAACCCTCGAAGTCGTGATTCTGATGGTTGAAAGCGATCTCCAGAAAGGTCGTCTTGGAAAATTGATGCTCGAGGTAAACGGACCCGGAGTCGAAGTTCGAGTAGCGGACCTCCCCCGGCCCTCCCGGGTTGATGGAGTAGTCGGTTAGCCGTTTGTCGATCACCACTGCCTGTCCGGTGCTACTGGCCGCCGTCGTCGTCAAAGTACCGCGCATGTCGATCGTCAGGTTGTTGTTGCTGATGTAGGTCACACGGGGAAGCGCCGCGGACGTCGATTGTCGGGCAATGCCAAGCGTCGCATTGGCCGTCTGGACCGCAAAGGTGGGTCGTCCGCGCGAATCCCAAATCGAAAGGTTGTCCAGCAGGTTGTAAGACCGAGCCACGTTGCTGGTCAGCCGCCCTCCCTCGACCTCGGTCCGGATGCGGGTCCGATCGGAAACGACGTATTTGGCGGCAAGGTGAACCCGGCGATTTTGCTGAAACGACCAATGGCGGAAATTGTTGTCCCGATCGGTGACCGCATTGAAACGCAACGCCAGCTTCCCCTCCCTCACGGGTTGGTTGGCGTCGAGCGTCGCCCGCCAAGAGCCGAAGCTGCCGGCGGAAAACGAACCTTTGAAAAACGCCCGTCCGCCCTGTGGCTGTTTCGTCGCGACATTGAGCAGACCGCCCGGCGATGCGATTCCGAACAACACCGAATTTGGACCGCGCGAATCTTCGATCCGGTCCACATTATAGACATCCGATGGAAGGTTCCAGACGAAGTAATTGCGCGCCACCGAGGCGGCCAGACCACGGATCCGATAGCTCTGGTAGCCCTGAACGGTTTCATTCCCGTTGGGAGCGACAGAACGATCGTCGTCGAGTTGCAGCTCAACGTTCACGGCATAGGCTACTGCGTCCGTCAGATTTAGGGCTCCAATGTCCGATAGAAATTCGGGCGTAAAAACGGAAATGGCAGAGGCCGTGTCTTTCAGACTCTGGTTGAGGCGGCTTCCGGCCAGCGAGTTGGTGGCAAGGTAGCCAACGTCCTGATCGGTATTCACGACGAAGGGACTCAGCTCGACCACCTCGCCGGCGGACGTCGAACCGGACGGCGGGGCCGGACGATTCGGCGCCTGCTGGGCCAGTACGGTTCCGATCAGGCCAAGGCAACACAGGATCCGAAACGACGTCTGGACGTGATGGCGGCAGATGGACTTCATGACGGTGGGGGGTATTACTGACGACTCCCATAAAAAATATTATGCAAGTCGTTGGTGGGCTTGGAAATCTGGTTCTTACCGTTGGGGCCAAAACTTGTTTTGGTGGGGAGGTTCCTAAGAAAAACCATTTGTTAATCGCTTGGGCGCAACGTTGACCCTGTTTCTTTCGGTCACGGCCAGAATCCGATTCTGGGGCGGGGGCTGAAAGCAAACTCGCTTTTCAGGGGGATCGGATCCGGGAGGCGCATCGTGGGATGGGGATGAATTAGCCGTAAATGAGTCGTTTTTGAGAGGGCGGCGGGGACGGCTGAGGATGGGGACTTGGGGTGGGGAACGGCGGCGACGGAAAGGGGGCTTGCGGGCGCGAATCGAGGCTCTGCTTGCCGTTTGGGGGCAAGCTGCGCGGGGTGGGGGAGGACAGGTGCTGAACTCCGGATTGCTCGGAGTCAAGGAGCGATCGTTTTTAGAATTTTCTCAGGCAGGCTCCGATGCTTCGGCTGGCACGTCGCCAGCCGAGGGGCGGCTTGGGAGGTGTCGGCGGCACGGTCGGTGGGGTCGGCGGCGGCCGGTGGGTGGCTCTGCTCGTCGGGGTGGGTGGGCTCTGTCCAGAAGACCGGTTCGCTCGTCGCGGCGTCGGGCTGGGCGTAGGCGTCGGTAATCAGCTCTCCTAGCCCGGCGCTCCGCGAGAATGAGTGCCTCGACCGCTTCGTCGGTGCGCTGCGGCGAATGGTTGGGGCGTCGTCGCGGGGATCGCCTTTGTCTCCCCGAGGGATATCACCCTTGCCAATCCACCAATCCCTGAAACCAATCTCCCCGTTGCCATCCCTCCAGCACTTTTAACAACGCTAGGAACATCCCCTGAGCAACCTCGGCCCCAGATGAAACGTAAAAAACCCTTCGCCGCGTTCGGCGCCTGGCTCGCCCTCGCGATCGCTTCCGTCACCGCCACCCACGCCGCCGACAGCACGCTGCCCACCGGCACGGTCGAAGGGCGCGTGCTCAACGCCACGAGCGGCGCGTATCTCAACAACGCGCGCGTGGCCGTGCCCGGCACGACGCTCGAAGCGTTCACGGGCGAGAGCGGGGACTTCCGGCTCGCGCCGGTGCCCGCCGGAGAAGCCAAAATCGTCGTGACCTTCACCGGCCTGCAGGCACAGGCGGCGACGGTCACGGTCGCCTCGGGATCGGTGGTGAGACGTGATTTCAATCTCACCCGCACCGGCTCACCGGCCGAGCCCCGGCCGGACGGTGTCACCCGGCTCGATCCCTTCCTCGTCGCGACGAATCGCGAGATGAACGCCGCCGACATCGCGAGCCAGGAACAGCGCTACGCGCCCAACATCAAGAACGTCGTCGCCGCCGATGCGTTTGGCGATGCGGGCGAGGGCAACCTCGGCGAGTTCATCAAGTTCATCCCCGGCGTGACCGTGAATTACTCCGGCTTCGATGCGCGCACGATCTCAGTGCGCGGCCTGCCTTCGTATACGACGCCCGTGATGGTGGACGGCAACCGCATGTCGAGCGCCGCCTCTTCCGGCGTGACACGCGATGTCGAGGTGGGCGGCCTAATCATGAACAACATATCGCGCGTCGAAGTCTCGAAGACGCCGACACCCGATGCGCCCGCCGACTCGATGGGCGGCACGGTGAATGTCATCAGCAAGGGCGCGTTCGATCGCAGCAAGCCGCAGTTCAGTTACCGACTCAATGCCGTCATGAACAGCCTCTGGCTCACGTTCAAGGAATTGCCGGGCGGGCAGCCCGAGACGAATGGACGACGCATTCTGCCGGGCGGCGATTTTTCCTACGTTGCACCGTTTTCGAAGACGTTTGGCATCACGATCAACGGCTTTTACACGGAGCGCTACAGCGGCACGCAGGCTTCTCAGCCCACCTGGCGGCCGGTCAATGGCGCCTCGGCGTTCGGCACAGTCACCAATCCGTTTCTCAGCGGACACAGCTACCAAGACAGCCCGACCTTTTGGCGGCGCCAATCACTGGGCACCTCGCTCGACTGGAAGATCGGCCGGAAGGGTATGCTCACGGTGGGCGGCCAGATCACGACGACGGACGTCTGGCAAAACATCGAACAGTTCACCACTTCGCTCACGGGCACGAGCAACGTGCGCCCGCAGGGCTACGATTATTCGTATGCGCTCAGCGCGCCCGGTGCGGCGTCGGCGGTCATCACCACCAACGCCCGTCGCAAAACCGATCGCAACGTGCACACCAGCCTCGCCTACCGCTACGATGGTTCCGTCTGGAAATTCGACGCCGGCGGTTCGTATTCGCACGCCCAAAACGGCTACCGTGACATCGATTTCGGTTTTTTCAGCGCCGCGCTGCTGCGCACGCGCAACCTCACCATGCGGTATAGCGACATCAATGCGGGCGGCATCCAGGGGCCTCTGAAGATCTCGGCTACGACCACCGCGGGCGCGCCCTTCAACCTCTACTCGATCGACGGTTACTCGCTCCAGACCTCCAGCAGCGGCGCGCAGTCGAGCGCCGATACGGTGATGACCGCGCGAGCCAATGTCCGTCGCGACTTCCTTCTTAACATTCCGTTCACGGTGCGCACGGGCTTCAACGTGCGGCAGCAGGATCGCGACATCCGCACCAACGCCGGCGCGTGGACCTTTGTCGGCCCGGACCGGGTCGCTAACACCGCCGATGACCTCGCCTCCCGCTACGACGTGCTCGACACGAACTACTCCGGGGCCAACGCGCCGTTTCACCAGCCGCCCACGCCGCGCGCCAGTCCCTACAAGCTGTGGCAGCTCTATCAGGCCCATCCCGAATACTTCACCTTCGACCATGTCGCGAAGGTTACCTCCACGGCGACGGGTTCCCGCAAGCTGACCGAGCGCGTCTCCGCGGGCTACCTCCGCGCCGACACGCGCCTGTTCCGGAGCCGACTCCTGCTCGTCGGCGGCGTCCGCTATGAATTCACCGAGGACGAAGGTTACGGCCTGAAGAACGACGTGCGCGCCACCTACCAGCAGGACGCCAGCGGCAATCTCCTCCGAAACGCCGCCGGCGCTCCCCT
>CAMDOF010000006.1 GCA_945903465.1 Opitutus sp. GAS368 | reverse complement strand
GCGGAGCAGTTTGCCGTGTCCGCCCTTTTTTACTCCCGCCTCTTTACCGCCAGCCGGAAGATAAAGAATCGTCGCGAGGGGATGCGGACCCGCTCTTGGCGGTAAAGTGCAGGGCGGAGGGCGGAGGACGGAGGGCGGAGGGCGGAGGGCGGAGGGCGGAGGGCGGAGGGCGGACGGCGGAGGGCGGAGGACGGACGGCGGAGGGCGGGCGGCGGACGGCGGAGGGCGGAGGGCGGAGGGTAGACTGGGTTCAGAAGGTGCCCTTCAGGCCGAAGGTCCAGAGGGCGCCGAAGCGCTCGTGCTGCTGGTATCGGGCGACGGCGGGGGTGGAGGGGCCGTTATATTCGAAGTCGACGCCGACGTCGGTGACGTTGCGGAGCTTGGCGAAGGTGCTCAGGTGCCGCCCTAGGCGGAGCTCGCCGCTGACGTCGAGGGAGTTGCGGGCCACTGACCAGCGGGTGGTGCCGGGCTCTATGCTGCGGCCGGAAAGGGTGGCGACCCGCTGGCGTCCCCGATGGTTGAGGTCGACGCGGAGGAGGAAGCGTTCCCGGGTGAGGCTGAGGCCGGCGTTGGCGAGGCGCGGGCTGTACTGGAACTGGCCGGTGGCGCCGCCGCTGGCGTGCTGGGTGCTGACGTTGGCGAAGGTCTGGAGGCCCCGGGCCCAGAACGGCAGGAACGTAAGGGCCTGCTTATAGTTGAGGGTAAGGCCCTCTACGCGGACCCCCTCGGGCAGGTTGTACTGGGTGGAGACGGAGTAATCGCCATACTCGGCGGGGTTGAGTCCATAAAGGGTGAGAAACTCGGGGGTGGCGGGCAGGATGGAGGTACCGAAGAAGTTGCTAAAATCGCGGCGGAACACGGAAGCGGAGAGGACGCCGATGCGCTCGAAGTAGTACTCGAGGGCGAGGTTGGCGGAGCGGGCGCTCCAGGGCTTGATGGCGGCGTTGTTGACGACGATGCGGTTGGCGTTACCCGGGGCGGACTCGGTGTCGGGGAGCGTGATGCCACCGGCGTACTGATTAAAGTCGGGCCGGCCGATGGAGGTGTAGGCGGCGACCCGGGCGATGAGGTTGGGCCGCAGGTTGAAAGCGGCGTTTAGGCTGGGGAAAGAGCGCAGGTATTCCTTGCGGACGCGGGAGCCGCGGCTGAGATAGGTGAGACGTGAGACCTCGAGGGCGTTGGTGGGTGGGACGACGGTGAGCGGGCGCCCGTTGGCGCCCAAAATCACGGTGCCATCGGGGCGGTACAGGTAGTTGCGGGTCGGATCCGAGAGGGGACCCTCCGCCCGGATGCTGGTCTCCTCCAGCCGAAGGCCGCCGACGAGGCGCAGGCGCTGGTCGAGGAGGGAGACATCGCCGCGAAGGTAGGTGGCCGAGATGGTTTCCTGAGCGCGCTTGGAGGCGGCGACGGCGGCGCGGTAGGTGGTGTTCTCGTCGGAGCGGAAATGTCCGGGGTTGGCGCGGTAATCGGACCACAGCCGGGCGTTGCTGACGAGGGGGATTGCCGGGAAGCCGAAGGGCGAGGGCCGGACGGCGAGCGCGGCGTAGTGGAACGGCGAGGCGGCATCATCGCCACCGGCAGGCGCGGTGCTGGTACGGCCGTCGGCGCCGACGAAGTCGAACACGACGTTTGAGGGGCTGAAGGAGCGCGTGTCGTCGCGGATGGCCTGCTGTTGGTCGAAGCCCGCCTTTACGAGTAGGGGGCGACCGAGCCAAGAGAAGGCCCGTTGGGCGTTGCCATAGGCGCTGCGCTTGGTGTCGGTGTTCTGGGGGACGGCGAGGTTGGCGGTGCGGACCGCGTAGGATTCGATGGCGAAGGGATCGACCGTGCGGCCGGTGGCGTTGTCGGTGGCGGTGATGCGGCTGGGGCGCTCTTGGGTGACGTCGTCGAACGCGAGGGTGAGACCGGAGCGGCCGGCGGTGACGTTGGAGAACCAGCCGCGATCGCCGCTCTGGATGCTGTCGCGTGAGTGAGAGTAGCCGAGCCCGGCCTCGCCGCGCCAGAGCGGGCCCTCGTGGCGCAGGACGAGGGTGGGCATCCATGTGAGGGAGTTGCGGTCGCGGACGTCGGTGGAGACCGCGAGGGACCCCAGCCCCGGGGTGCTGCGGACGGAGGCGGTGGAGAAGCCCGGGGCGACGGAGGCGAGGGCGAAGGTGAGGCCGCGCATGTCGTAGTTGGTGGCGTAGGCGGAGCTGGTGACGTTGAAGGCGAGGCGGTCCGAGGGGCCTAACTGGTAGTCGAGGCTGAGGGAGCCGGAGGCGCGGCGGCGGAGAATGAAGCCGTCGCGGAATAGGTAGCTGGATAAGTAGGGTCGGTCGGGGGTGGTGTCGGGGAAGGCGGCGCCGTTCGTCACCGCGTTGCCGCCGCGCCAGGTGTTGACGAGGGCGTCCCAGTCGCTGAACGAGGTCGAGGCGGCGCCGGACAGGGTGAATCCGAAGCGGCGGGAGACTGGGATGACGGCGGAGAACTCAAAACCGGGAAGGACCTTGCGCGTGGGGTTCTCGCGGGGCCCGGGGCTGCGGTGGAAGTCACGGGCGTCGTCGCGCATGGTGACGTAGGTGCTGAGGGTGTAGAGCGGGTGGACGCGCTCGAAAGCGGTACGGGGGACGAAGTTGACGGAGCCGACCAGGGCGCCTCCGGGGGACTCGGGTGTGGGCGAGTTGATGATTTCGACGCGAGAGACGTTGTTGAGGGAGACGTACTCAAGGGCGACGCCGCGGTTGGTGGCTCCTTGGTTGCCGTTGGTCATGCCGAAGCCGGCGAAGGTGACGGGCGTGTAGTTGTAATCGAGGCCGCCGAGGGAAACCTGCCGAGCGTCACCGCCCGTGTAGCCCATGGTGACACCCGGAAGAAACTTGAGGAATTCGCCGATGTCGCCCTCGGAGGCGGCGCCGAACTCGTCAGCGGTGACGACGATTTTGAGGTTGGGGGCGAAGCGCTGCTCCTGAATGGCGATGGCGGCGCCTGCCATCTGCGGGGACTCGGTGACGACAAACTTTTCCAGGCGCACGAGCCGCGTGGCGGGATCGGCCGGGCCAGGCCGGCGCTCGAGGCTGAAGTCGTGGCGGTGGACGCCGCCTGCGGTGACCTGGATGATCGCGGAGGCTGGGCGCAGGCCGGTGAAGAAGATCGTGACTTCCTGCGGCCCGGCTGGAACGTCGTGGAGACGGAAGAATCCGGCGGAGTCAGTGAAGCACTCGAGGCCCGCTCCGGGGGCAGTCACGCGGGCGTTGGTGAGGGCGAGGGCGGAGAGGTCTTGGAGGACGCGACCTTCCACGGTGCCGCCTGACGGCGAGGAGGCCGCGTTGAGGGCAACCGAAAGGTGGAGCAGGCCGAGACAAAGAAGCCACAGGGGCAGGCGGAGCTGGGGCAGCGGAGGCATGGTTGAGGTGAGCTGACCTAGGCGCGAGTCGGTTTGCTTCTAAGAAATGAGCTCTGAAAAAATATACTGATTCCGGCGCGACAGGCGAGCAACGTCGTTCCGTCACGGCCAGAATCCGATTCTGGGGCGGGCGGGCGGGCGGGAAACTAGATTTTCAGGGGAGGGGTTGGTGCGTTGATTTCGTGGGTAAAATGTTCCCATCAGCCCGAACTGGACTTGCGCGCCGTCTTTTTGGTGCCGCGTGAGGCGGGAGTAGGTGGGTGTGGGGGTACCGTAGGTTTCATTCGCCATCGAATTAGTGAGCAGGTGGCTGATCGTAAAATCCACCGAAGCGTTGGGCCGGACCAAGGATGCCACGCCCAGGTTCACCGTTTGCCGGGCCGCGTATAGAAAGGCATTCGGCGCAATGCCGGAGGTCGCGCCCCTGTGCAGTTCCAGGCCATGGGCGAGGTCCCTGGGAGAAGGCTTGGGCAAGGCGAGGCCAACCGGGCGATCGGCGGCGATATTTTTGTTGGTGGCAACGGGTCAGCGGCGGCGGTGGCAGCGTCTTGGGCAGAGCGCACGAGGGGCGCCTCAATCAGCGGCGAAGCGGCCGCGCCCGAGTGAGTTGGAGAGAAAAGAACGGCGGTTCACCGAGGTAGGGCGGGTTCACCGAGGTAGGGCGGGTACGTTGAGGAACCTGTAGGGGGAGACAGGGGAAGGGCGCACGGGGCGCCTTAAAAATAGGCCGCTCCCGCCGAGCGTAGTCGTGTCGTAGTTATCCATGATATTTTGGGTTCGCTTCGGCGGGCCCTGAAAGAGGCGATGCGGTGGATTGAAGCTATTCGCGACGGCGCACGGGAGGAAGACGGCCCAAATGCCCGCCCACGGGTTATAGGGCGAGGACCTTCTGAAGGAAGGCCAACACTTCGGCGGTCGAGGGGTCGCCGGGGAGGCCGAGGTCGGCGTTGACCTTGCTGTGGTTCGAGTCGGGGGCGCCGTAGGCCCTCGCAGAGATGCCCTCGCGGACGAGGACGCTTTCGAGCCGCTTCGCTTGGGCGGTGGTCTCGGGCGTGGTGGCGACATGAAGGATGAGGAAGGGCGGGATGCCTTTGCCGGCCTTGATGTGGTTGACGCAGGAGTAGTCGGACCAGAGCTCGCTCTTGCCGCCAAAGATCTCGCGATGGCCGTATTTCGGTTCAGGTTTGCCGGCGGCTTGGCGCTTGGCGGAGGCGGTCTCGATGATGAGGGGGATGTCGAACGTATCGGCGTCGACGGGCACGCAGCCCTTGAACATCGCAAGGGAGAGCCCCTCGGCCTTGATGTAACGATCATCGATGGCGGTGAGCGCGGCGAGCTGAGCGCCTGAGGAATGTCCCATGATGACGATACGGTTGGGGTCGCCGCCGAATTCGGCGGCGTGCTCCTTGGTCCAGCGGAGGGATTTTGCGATATCCGAAAGGATCTCGTTCATCGGCACCGTCTTCACGTAGCGGTGGTTGGTGGACACGAAGACGTAGCCGAGGTCGGCGAAGAACTGTGGTTTTAGTTGGACGTTAGTCTTTTCTCCGCTCTGCCAGCCGCCGCCGTGAATCCAGAAAACAACGGGGACGAGCCGAGTGGATTTCTTGGCTGGGGCGTAGACATTGAGTGTCTGGCGAAACTCGGCAGTGCCTGCGTAAGGCACATCGGCCTTGGTCGGGGCGAGCGGGGTGGGGGCTTCGGCGGCGAAGACGCAGGCGAGGGAGGCGAGGAGAGGGAGGGCGAGAAAGGTGCGCACGGTGATAAATGAGAGATCGTTGAGTAGTTTTAAGGACTGAGTTTCAAACTATTTTTGTCATTTCTGGGGCAAGAGGCGGTGACGATTTGGCTGGGGGCAACCGCTGTTCGGGCGGGGCCGCGCCGTGGGTGCGTAGCCGATGGTGGAACTGGCGGCCGAGGCGTGGTGGCTACCATCGTTTTTTTTAGTTAATAGGTCCCCTTCAAGCCGAGTCCAAACTGCACCCCATAGTGTGCCCGCTGAAATTGTTGAGCATAGGCGGGCGTTTCGGAGCCGTACTGCAACAGCGTCTGTGGGGCATTCAGCAGATTATTAACACTGCCCGCCAAGGAGAGACGACGGGTGAGTTGATAGGACACGTACACGTCCAAGGTCGTCCGCGCTTTGTAGTACTGAAAGCCATCCGCGCCGAATCCGGTGATGGCGGCGCGCTTATCAAGTCCGCGATAGTTCCAACGGGTGGTTAAGGTGATTTGCTGGCGATTGAACGAAACGCCCCAGTTGCCGCTCTTGGGGATGAAACTGGTAAACGAGGCTTGGGAGTTCCCGGCGAGAAAGAGTTTCGTCGCATTGGCAAACACCGTAAAATAACCACCCCAGCGGCCGAGGGCGCGGAGCGATTGCCGGAAGTTGCAGTCGGCCCCTTTGATCGTGGCGTCACCGGCGTTAAACTTGGTGGACAAGTTCCAGCCGACATAGCGGGGATCGAGATCGGCGGCCGTTAAATCTGCGAGAGTGGCGAGTCGCACGGAGCTTCCAAAAAAATCTTTGATTTCCTTGAGAAAGATACTCGCGCTGATGAGCCCGCCTTGGTTCGTGTAATACTCCAGCGAGAAGTCATAATTATTAGCTGTCCACGGCCGCAGGGCCGTATTGCGGACGGTGAGGGTGCCTTTGATGATACTGGGATCGGCGAGTTGGACCTCGTTGAGATCCGCCTCGTTGATGGTGGTGAGTGGAATGATATCGGAAAAGTTCGGCCGCCCATAGGTGCGCGCGTAGGCGGCGCGCGCCAAGAAATTCTCCCGGATATCGTAGGTGAGGTGCAGGCTCGGATAGTAGCCGGCATACTCGCGGTGACCATGGGCGGTCCGTTCCTGTCGGGTCAGGACGAGGTCGGCCATCGACCCTGCCAGCCCGGCTTCCGGTTTGCGAATTCGAGCGTTGGTGGCGGTGCGCGCGAAGGAGCCATCCGCGTTACGCACAAAGACGGCGTTGGGATCGAAGGAAGAGCCGAGCCCGTCGTTCACGGTCGCCTCGTACCGAACTCCCGTGAGGATTTTTAACCGGCCCTGCAGGAGACTGGCTTCAGCTTGGAGGAAGAGCGCGTCCACGGTTTCGCGAACGAATTGGGAATTGGTCAGACGCGCGTTCTCCTCCGCGACGAGTTGCGCCGGGGTCTTCATGAACAAAAGTGGATTCGCCTGATAGGCGGACCAACTCCGACTGGGCGAGAGCCAAGGAATACTTTTGAAACCGAAATCCGAGTCCTGATTTTTATATACCTGCATGGCGTAGGGATCGAGCGGCGCGAGCGGATCCCCCGTGGGGCCGTTAAACGTCCAGTTCTTGTTATTCGGTTTCAGGTCGGCCGTTTGGGTGCGGCGCGCTCCGCCCAATTGCAGGGAAAGCGGGAAGGGCGCGCTTTCGAGTCGGCGCTGCACGCTCAGATTACCGGCGTTGAGGGCGGAGGTATTAATCCCTTGGGCGTTGTTGGCGGTTGCTCCTCGATAATTCGCGAGGTTATAGAAATCGACGGGCTGATTCGCGTTATCGAAAACCTGAATGCCATTGGGTCGGTCGCTCACGATATCAGAAAACGAAATACGGATGGGACTGCGATTGGCGCCGGTGAATTGATAAAAGATACCGGCGTCCTCATATCGGCGTAGAGTGAGGGAGGCTGAGCGGCTGAGGCCGGCCTCGATCTTCCAGCGGCCGTCGTTGAAGCGATAGGTGAGATTCCCAGCATTGGTCTCTTGCGGGACGAGCTGATTTGTTCCGTTGTTGCTGATACTGGCCCGCCCGGTGGCACCGATGGTGGCGCTCTCGGTGGAGCTAAAGGTCGTTCCGGTCGCCACCGTCGGTGCGGCGATGGCGCCCGTGTTAAACGTCATTTGGAGTGTGCCGATTTGCGTGGTCGCGCGGTTCAACTGTCCGCCGAGCGACAACACGGAATGAGTCGTCACGCGCCAGTCTGCCTTCAGCGCCAGGCTGTTTCGCGTGATGTTTCTCGGACCATCCAATAAAAGATAACCCTGAAGGTACGGCTTGCTGGCGGAGGCGGTGATGCCCGTGCCCGTGCTGGCCCACGTGTTGCGGGTGAAGTGTTGCTCGTTATAAATATTATTCGACATGCCCGAGACCACGACGCCGAAGCGCTTCCCAATGGGTAACGTGTAATCAAAATTAAACCCCGGCAGCACCTTGGCGCTATTCTGGTCGAGATAGGAGTGGGGTGTTTTCTTCAACGTGAGATTCGCGCGGTCCCCGTTGCCGACCAGATTGATTCCGTAGCGCAGGAGCGCACCGCGCCGCTCGAAGGCGCTTTTGCCGATCATATTGACGGAGCCGCCAATCGAGTCGGCCGGAGTGGCGGGCGTGGGTACCTTCGTAACTTCAATGCGCGAGACGTCGTTCAGTGACATGCTGCGGAGATCGACGCTGCGGGTCGCTGAGACCCAGACGTTGGAGGCAGGGGCGCCATCCATGGAAATGGCGGTCAACCCTCCGCCGATTCCGCGGACCGAAATTCCGGCGATGTCGGCATTATCGAATTCTGCGGTCAATCCCGGAAGAAATTTCAAGAATTCGCCGACGCTGCTGCCGACAGTATCGCCCAAGGTATCGGTGGACAGGACGCTCTTGAGGTTGGGGGCGAAGCGCTGCTCGTTGGTCGCGATGGCTTGGGCGTTGGTTTCCCGATCGGCGGCGAGGATAAAGGGGTCGAGCGTGATGACGGCCTGATTCTTGCCGTAGCGTGCCTGGCTGGTAAGTCCGACGTTCTGCTCGATTGAGCCGTTGGCCGGAATGGTGAGCGCGATTTCTTTGAATTCAAGGTCGGTGTAAAAGACCTCTAATATCACGGGCCCGCTCCTTAGATTGCTGAGCTGGTAAGTGCCATCGGCATCGGTAAACGCGACGCGCTGGGTCCCCTTAAGCGAGACGCGTGCGCGGTTGAGATATTGTCCCGTGGCGACATTGAGCACCCGCCCGGAGAGGGTGCTGGTGGGTCCGGTGGCGGTGTTGCCATCCTCGGCGGCGCGCAGTGCCGCGCTGGTCGCAAACGTGAAGATAGCGCAGGCGAGCACGCGGGAGAATATGCTTAGAAGAGACATGAGTGGGCGGGGTGGGGCGGTGAGCCCGAGGTTGGGGTGATCGCGGAGACCGGCCGCGTCGCGCCGGAGGTATCGCGGCGAGAGGATTGCCACCGCACTCAAGGTAAAAGCAAGGGTAAATCGAGCTGCAGGGATTTTTGATCGTGAGCGCGCGTTTCGCCCGCCGGCCGGGAACGCGGCGCGGCGGGCCGGGCACGCGGCGCCGCGTGTGGGGAACGCGGTGGGGCGGGCCGAGCACGCGGCGCGGCGGTTGGGGAACGCGGCGCGGCTGGCCGGGCACGCGGCGCGGCTGGCCGGGAACGCGGCGCGGCGGTTGGGGAACGCGGTGGGGCGGGCCGGGCACGCGGCGCGGCGGTTGGGTGGCGCGCAGTGCTGGGGCCCCGTTCAGGCAGGGTGCGCCGCGCGAAAAAAACTGCGGCGATTGCCTAGCCCGGCGGACTACCAATACGGACTACCACTACGGATATCTCACACCCAACTTGACCCAATGCATTTCACAGCGAGCACGGCGCCCCGCCCACCGAAGTCACCGAGCGGACAAGGAGTTTGGCTCCGTGACCTCGGTTCGGACCTCGGTGCGCTCTGTGAAAAAAGATTTTCTTCAGAAAAGGGTGATTGCTGCGGGCTAGGAATCTCTTGGACCTAGCCGCGTGAAGGCGTTGGTGGCTCAATCGTCGACTTTTTATGAACGCAAGCTCCCCGAGAATTGATGCCGGAGGCCTTGATTTCCCAAGTCCGATCGGCTGCTGGAGGGTCCTCGCGGCGAGGCCCGGTGTTTTCGCGCGGCCGGGGGGAAAGAGGTGCGCCTGATGGGTGCTCGCCGTGGTCGACGGCAGGGGTGCTTACAGCAGCGGACGCAAGACCCGCCAGACGCTTTCGGCGATCACGCGATGTCCCGCGGGGTTGGGGTGGATGCGGTCGGCTTGGTTGAGCGCGGCGCTGCCACCGACGCCCTCCAAAAGAGAGGGCAGCAAGGTGGCGGCGTTTTTTTGAGCGACGGCGGGGAAAATGGCGCTGAAGGCCTGCGTGAAATCCGTGCCCATGGAGGGCGGCATCTCCAAGCCGGCGACGATCATTTTTACCCGGGGATTTTTTGCGCGGACACGGTCGATAATTTTCTGGAGGTTGTTGCGAGAGTCTGCGGGGTTCACGCCCCGCAGGCCGTCGTTGGCGCCGAGGGCGAGTACAAAAATATCAATGGGTTGGCGCAGGATCCAATCGACGCGCCGCAGCCCGCCGGCGGTGGTTTCTCCGCTGAGGCCCGCGTTGACGACTCGCCACGAGAGTTGGGCGGCGCTGATTTTTTGCTCGATGAGTGCGGGGTAAGATTCAGCGGAGGGATTTTCGAGGCCGAAACCGGCCGTGAGACTATCGCCAAAAAAAACCACCGAGCGCGTTTCCGCGGCCGGCAGGGCGGGGGCGAGGGTGGCGAAGCCGGCGCTGGCCCATAAAAGCAAGAGGCCGCAGCGCACGCGATTTAGAGTCTTGCTGGCGTTTCGTGCGTTCATGGTTTTCGTGGTCAACCTCAATGACCAGTGTTCAATCCATGTTGAAAGTCGAGCAGCTCGCTAAATTTTACCGGACTGGCGCGGGCGATGCGCTGTCGGTACTCAATGCGGTCAGCTTTGAGATTCCCGCGGGTGCGAGTGTGGCGATCGTCGGCCCGAGTGGGAGCGGCAAGACCACTCTGCTGGGGCTGTGCGCGGGGCTGGATCGGCCTAGTGGCGGGCGCGTGGAGCTTGCGGGCGAGAGCATTGGGGAGATGAACGAAGATGCGCGGGCGCGGGTGCGGAACGCGCACGTCGGGTTTGTGTTTCAGAATTTCCAACTGATCCCGACGCTGACGGCGCTGGAGAATGTGTTGGTTCCGGTGGAATTGCGGGGGGAAGGCGGGGCGCGCGCCGAGGCGGAGGCGCAGGAGTTATTGGCGCGGGTGGGGTTGAGCGAACGCTCCGGCCATTATCCGGTGCAGCTTTCGGGTGGGGAGCAGCAGCGGGTGGCGTTGGCGCGGGCGTTTATGAATCGTCCGAAGATTTTATTTTGTGATGAGCCGACGGGGAACCTCGATGGCGCGACGGCGCACGCCATGGTGGAGTTGATTTTCGGGCTGAACCGGGAGAAAGGCACGACGCTGGTACTCGTGACGCATGACCAGGACCTGGCGAGGAAATGTCAGCGGATCATCCGCCTGAAGAGCGGCGTGGTGGTGAGTGATGAGAGCACGGCGCCGGCGGGACCTGCGTCGATGGTGAGTGGCGACGGAGGGAATATATGAACGAATTTGAGGAACGCGTGGTGGCGAGCTTGGGGCGGGCCGCGCGGGCCGGGCGATTCGGGTGGAGCGGGTGTGAGCGGGTGCGTGGGACGGCGTGGCGGGGTGACTCGGGGATTTTGGTATCAGCGCCAAGCGCGCGGGTGGGTGCGACCAAGGAGCGCGGATGAATTTTATTTTTAAAATGGCCTGGCGGGATTCGCGGGCCTCGCGGCGTCGGCTCGTGCTGTTTTCTTTTTCGATTGTGCTGGGGATTGCGGCGCTGGTGGCGATCGGTTCGTTGGGCTCGAATCTGGAGAGTGCGATCGACGAACAAGCGAAGGGCTTGTTGGGCGCGGACCTGATTATCACGAGCCGTGAACCGATGGGGGTCGCGGCGCGTGCCCACGTGGCCGGGCTCGCCGAGGCGGTGGCGCGCGAAGTGAGTTTCTCGTCGATGATGGCATTTCCCTCGGCGGAGAATCTCACGCGTTTGGTCAACGTGCGAGCGCTCGAGGGAGGCTTCCCCTTTTTTGGTGATTTTGTAACGGTGCCGGCCGATGCGGCGGCGCGTTGGCGGGAGCGTCGTGATGGCGTGATTGTGGAGGAGACGTTGTTACGGCAGTTTAATGCCGGGGTAGGGGATCGCGTGAAGTTGGGGGCGACCTTATTTACGGTGGTCGGGGCATTGCAGAAATTTCCGGGGGAATCATCCGCGCTCACGGCGACGGTGGCGCCCCGTGCGTTGATCCCATGGGAGGCGTTGGCGGCGACGGGGCTCGCCGAGGGTAACGTCCTGGTGCGGCACCGCGTGATGTTGAAGCTGCCGGCGGAGCGGGCCCCCGCGGCGGTCGAGCGTGACCTGCGGGCGCGTTTCGGTGGGGCGGGGTTTGGGTTTGATACGGTGGCCGAGCGACGCCGGAACCTCGGGCGGGTGCTCGACAACATTGAGAACTTCCTAGGGCTGGTCGGTTTTATCGCGTTGTTTTTGGGTGCGATCGGCGTGGCGAGTGCGATGCACGTGTACGTGCAGCAAAAGATTCCCACGGTGGCAGTGTTACGCTGCCTTGGCGCTTCTGCGCGCCAGAGCTTTGGGGTGTATCTCGTGCAAGGGCTCGCGCTGGGCTTATTGGGCGCAGTCTTGGGGGCGGCCCTCGGGGTGGGGGTGCAGGCGATCATACCCTCGCTGCTGGGTGATGCGCTCCCTTTTGACGTCCGATTTTTTATTGCGTGGCCGGCGGTGGCGCGGGGGATGGGCGCGGGCTTGGTGATCAGCGTACTGTTCACGTTACTCCCCTTGCTGGCAGTGCGCCGCGTGTCGCCCTTGGGGGCGTTGCGCTCGGCTTTTCAGGAAAACCAGCCGGTGGGTCCGGACCTCTGGCGCATCACCGTGGCGATTCTCATCGTGGGCGCGGTGACGGGCTTCTCGATTTGGCAGACAGGGCGTTGGCGCGACGGGTTAAGTTTTACGGCGGTCTTGGCGGGTGGCTTTGGTTTGCTTGCCGGCCTAGCGAAAGGGGTGACCTGGTCGGTGCGGCGGTGGTTGCCTCGCGGCAGCCCGTATGTCGTGCGGCAGGGGCTCGCCAATCTTTATCGTCCGAATAACCGCACCGTGCTGCTGTTGTTATCGCTCGGTCTCGGCACCTTTTTGATGCTGACGCTCCTGTTGACGCGGACGACCCTGCTGCGCGAGATCGAGTTTGCGGGCGGCGGGGGTCGACCTAATTTATTATTTTTCGATATTCAGGATGATCAGGTTGCTGGGGTGGTGCAGGCGACGGCCCGCGAGCAGGCCCCCGTGCTGGTGCAGGCGCCGATTATCACGATGAAGATTGCCCGGGTGAAGGGGCGAACGGTCGATGACCTCCTGCGTGATCAGCGCGGCGGGCGCGATGAGCGCGGTGAGCGCGGCGGACGCGGCGAGCGCGGCGGACGCGGCGAGCGCGGTGAGCGCGGTGGACGTGGCGAGGTCGATGGTAGCAAAAGAGGGGAGGAGCGGGATCGTTCGCCGCGTTTCGGGCGAGATCAAGAGCAGGCGGAAGGAGGGGATCGCCTGCCGAGTTGGACGCTGCGTCGGGAGTACCGTTCGACGTTTCGAGGAACGTTGGCAGGGACCGAACGGCTCGTGAGTGGAGAATGGGTGGAGCGAGTGGCGGCGGGTGAGGCGGTCGTGCCGGTGACCATGGAAGAGGGTCTCTTCAAGCAGATGGGGCTGAGCCTGGGTGATGAGATTGAATGGGATGTCCAAGGAGTGCCGATTCGATCGAAGATCGTGGGCGTGCGGGCGGTCGAGTGGCGGCGCCTCGAGCCAAACTTTTTCGTGGTGTTTCCGTTGGGGGTATTGGAGCCGGCGCCCAAGTTCCATGTCGCGGCGGTGCGGGCCAATGATGCCGCGCATTCCGCCCGGGTCCAACGCGCGGTCGTCGCGGCGTTTCCGAACGTGACAGCAATCGATCTCGCGCTGGTGATGCAGGCGGTGGATGGAATTTTTACCAAAGTCGCTTTTGTGATCGAGTTCATGGCCGCGTTCACCGTGTTGACGGGTGTCATCGTGCTGGCGGGTGCGGTGCTCGCGGGTCGGTTTCAGCGGATTCGCGAAACTGTGCTGCTGCGGACACTGGGGGCTACTCGGCGCCAGTTGGCGCAAATTCAGTTTGTGGAATATGCCGTCCTCGGTGTGCTCGGGGCGGCGGTGGGTAGCTTCCTAGCGATCGTGAGCAATGCGCTTTTGGCCAAGTATGTTTTCCGGCTGGAGCCGACGTTGCCGTTGCTCCTGCCTCTGCTGGCCGGTCTCGCGGTCGTCATCGTCACCCTCGTCACGGGCTGGCTTTCCAGTCGGGGCATCAACGACCAGCCACCGCTGGAGGTTTTACGCCAAGAGACCTGAAGCCGGCAGGGCGGGCGCCGGTGGGATCGGTGTTAGGGTTGGGCGGAGGCGAGGGGACGCGGGCGAGGGAATCGTGCGGGGGGACCGGAGAACGCGGACCGGAGAACGGGGGGATGCTCGGCTCCCCGGTGGAGTCGCGCGGGCGGCGGAGGAAGACGGTGGCACCGCGGTACAGGCAGAGGGCGAATCGGCGGAGGCGATAAAGCGGCGCCGCGTCGGCGGGTGGTGGTGCTGGTGCTGGTGCCGGCCAGTCTTCGTGCCGGTCTTTCGGGAGCGATAAAGCGGCGCCGCGCCGGCGGGTGGTGGTGCTGGGGAAACCCTGGTTGGCGACGGTGCGTCCGGATTTGCACGCGGACGCGCGACGTGAAAGTCTTCGGTGATGTTTCCTCCTCACTTGATTGCCCGCAAACGTGATGGCCATGCGCTCTCAGGAGCTGAGATTGAGGCGTTTGTGAGCGGTGCGACCGACGGCTCATGGGCGGATTACCAGCTCAGCGCGATGTTGATGGCGATTTTCTGGCGGGGTATGACGGCGGAGGAGACGGCGGCTTACACGACGGCGATGATGCGCTCCGGCTTGGTTGCGGATCTCTCGGCGATCCCGGGGAAGAAAGCGGATAAACACTCGACGGGTGGGGTGGGCGATAAAGTTTCCCTCCATCTCGCCCCCATGGTGGCGGCCTGTGGCGTCGCCGTCCCGATGATTAGTGGGCGCGGTCTTGGTCATAGCGGAGGCACGCTCGACAAACTGGAGTCGATCCCCGGGTTTCGCGTCAATCTGCCGCTGGCTGATTATCGGCGGCAAGTAGCGGAGATAGGGTTGTGCCTGATAGGGCAGACGGCGGAGCTGGCGCCCGCAGATAAAAAACTCTACGCGCTGCGCGACGTCACGGCGACGGTGGAGTGTGTGCCGTTGATCTGCGGGAGCATTTTGGCAAAAAAGCTGGCCGAAGGCATCGACGTGCTCGTGCTGGATGTGAAGTTCGGACGTGGAGCGTTTATGAAAGACGCGGCGGCCGCGCGGCGACTGGCGGTTGCGATGGTTCGGGTCGCGCGCGCCATGGGGACGCCGACGCGCGCGGTGTTGACCGCGATGGAAGAACCCTTGGGCCGCGCGGTGGGCAACGCGGTCGAAGTGGCTGAGTCGATTGATTGCCTGAAGGGCCGTGGGCCGGCCGATACGATGGCGGTGACGTATGCGCTGGGAGAGCAGATGCTGTGCCTGGCGGGAGCGGCCACGAGCCAGGCGGAGGCGCGTGCGCAGTTGGCGCGGAGTATTGCGGAAGGGTCGGCTCTGAAGAAATTTCGCGAGATGGTGGCGGCGCAAGGGGGTGATCCGAGCGTGGTGGAAACCCCTTCGCGCTTGCCCCAAGCGCGGTGGCAGGTGCCCTTGTTGGCCGGGGCGGCGGGCTTTGTGCAGGACGTCGATGCGATGGGAGTTGCGTTGGCGACGTTACGGCTGGGCGCGGGCCGGAAAAAAGCGGAAGACGCGGTGGATCCGGCGGTGGGGGTAAGTGGGTTGTGTAAAATCGGTGAGTCGGTCTCCGCGGGCGCGGTCCTCGCGTTGATTCATGCCAACGACGAGCCCGCACTGGCAGATGCGCGCGCTCTGCTGGCCAAGGCCATCATCGTCGGCGCGAACCCCGGCCAGGCCGTGCCGCTCATTGGTGAGATCATCGATTAACCTGCGCGTCGCTCTCAGTCCCGCGAATGCACTCTCAAGAAAAAATGCTCGCACCCGCAGCGCGGCCCGAGCCGGGTTGGCGTTATCTTTTTCAGAAATCGGGTCGTCAGCGCGCCGCCGCTGGCCCAGTTTAGGAATTTGTGGCCAAGCCCGCGCCTCCTTTATCTTCGCCCGCCTCGCCCGTCCCGCCCGCGCCGGATGGCCTGCACCCACGTAATCCTCATCGGGCGCGCTACGATTTTCCCCAGCTCGTCGCGGCGAGCCCCGCCCTCGCGGCATTCACGCGTCCACACCCGCTCGCTGGTGTGACGGTTGACTTCGCGGATCCCTCCGCCGTCCTGGCGCTCAACCGCGCGCTGCTGTTCGCTTACTACGGGCTTACGTGGTGGGAGCTGCCGCCGGGTGCGCTGTGCCCACCCGTGCCGGGCCGTGCGGATTATCTGTATCACGTGGCCGGCTTGCTCGCGCCCACTCCCGCGGGTAGCGCGGTGGCGGTGCTCGAGGTGGGTACGGGGGCGAGCTGCATCTACCCCATCATCGGAGTGCGCGCATGGGGTTGGCGTTTTGTCGCGACGGATAGCGACGAGGCTTCCCTCCGCTGGGCGGCTCGCCTGGTCGCGGCCAATCCCGTTCTGACCGGGCATATCGAATTGCGCCATCAGCCCGATGCGACGGCGATGTTTACCCACGTCACCCACCCCAGCGAGCGCTTCGCGCTTTCAATCTGCAACCCGCCCTTTCACGCGTCTGCGGCCGAGGCGGACGCCGGCACGCAGCGTAAATTAAGAAATCTCGGCGCGGTGGCGGGCCGGCGCGACGCCCAGCAACGCCCGGTCCTCAACTTCGGTGGCCGCGCGCACGAGCTCTGGTGCAAGGGGGGCGAACTTGCCTTTGTACGGCGCATGATCGCGGAAAGCGCTCGCCACCCGGCCCTTTGCCGTTGGTTCACTTGCCTCATTGCCAAGAGCAGCCACCTGCCGCTCTTGACCGTCGCCTTGGAGCGGGCGGCCGCGGCGGAGGTGCGGATTTTGCCGATGCGGCACGGCGAAAAACATTCCCGCATTCTTGCGTGGCGGTTTGTGGCGTAACCTCGCGCCGTCTCCCCATAAAAATGACCGCCTTCCCCCGCATCCTTGGTATCCGCCAGTATTTCCCGCCGACTGCATCGATAGATATTCGCGCTGCTCTCGCGAGCGAGTTCGCGAAGCTCCGCCCAGGTTTGCAACCGGGGGCGAGGATTGCCGTTGGCGTCGGGAGCCGTGGGATCACTCAGATCCGCGCGATTGTCGCTGGCGTGATCGCAGAGTTGCAGGCCGCGGGCACGCATCCGTTCATCATTCCAGCGATGGGCAGCCACGGTGGCGCGACTCCGGCCGGCCAGCGCGCGGTTCTGGCGTCCTATGACATCACCGAGACTTCGCTGGGCGTCCCAATCGAGGATTCTCTTGAGGTTCGCGTCGTCGGTCGGACCGACGATGGCTGGCCCGTTTATGGCAGCGTCGCGGCGCTCGCGGCCGACGGCATTCTCCTCGTCAATCGCGTCAAGCCGCATACTGATTTTCTCGGTACGCTCGGGAGCGGCTTGTTGAAGATGAGTGTGATTGGTTTGGGCAAGCATCAGGGCGCCGCCGCCATGCATCGTCTCGCTGCGCGGGTGGGGCACGAAGCGGCGATTCGCTCCATGGCCGCGGTCGTCGTCCGCGCCACTCCGCTGATCGGCGGGGTGGCCATTTTGGAAAATGCCTCTCACGAAACCGCGCGGCTCATCGCGATCCCGCGGGTGGAGATGGCGACTGCGGAAACGGCCTTGCTCGAAACCGCCCGCGAGTTGTTGCCGCGGCTACCTTTTGACGAGATTGATCTTTTGATCGTCGATCGCATTGGGAAAAATATCAGCGGGGCGGGCTTGGATCCCAACGTCACGGGGCGATGGGTGGATGGCTATTCCAGCGATCTGCGACGCAGCGGTCGCCCGGCGCCTTTTATCCGGCGTATCTTCGTCCGCGATCTCACGCCCGAGACGCATGGCAACGGGATTGGTATCGGGTTGGCGGACGTCACCACGGCGCGCTTGGTGCGGGCCCTCGACCTGCGGGCGACGAGTATTAACGCCTTGACGGCCCTCACGCCGCATACTGCCAAAATCCCCATTCACTTCGAGACCGACCGCGAAGCGATTAGCCGCTCCCTCGAATCACTGGCGATCGACGATGTGAGCACGGCTCGCGTGGTGCGGATCGCCGATACGTTGTCACTCGGAGACATGGCCATCTCCGAGGCGCTCTGGGCGACCGCGCAGAGCCAGCCCAGCCTCACCGTCACGCGTCCGCCCGCCCCGATGGCCTTTGACGCCGAGGGTAACCTCGCGTAGGGCCGGCGGCCTTACGGAACTTCGTAAGCCTCGACCAAAACGCTGCCCGTGGTCCCCGTCAGACCCGTCGCTTGCAAGGTGTAAGGCCCCGGCGCCAATGTCGCCGTGAGCGCGGCGTCACGATTACCCGCCCCGAGAAGACGAAACGCCCCCACGCGATCGAAGACGGCCGTGAGCGTCGTCGGGTTATTAAGGTTCCAGTCCTCGTTACTCGCGACCACGGTGGTACCACGGAAAAGCGCGATCGCCGGGCGCACCAGGGCGTCTCCCACGCCGAAGGCCGCCAGCGAAGGCCCCACCGCGCGCACGAGGACGGTTCGGGAGATGGCGCCGCCGATGACGAAGCCGACAATCAACGTATCGTTCGCCGTCGCGATGCGCCCCCGCGTGGAGATGTTAACAAATGCGCGGTCACTACTCGTCACAGGGGCGGTGCTCCCGGCGGTGACGATGCCCGCACTGGATGCGGCAAACTGAAAAGTTAACTTCGCGCCCTCTCCGGCGCGTTTCCCCGTGTATCGAACCTGAATCGTCGGGCCGCCAGTATCCGTGATATCGAGTAACCCATATTGCGCCGTACCTAAAATGGGTCCGGCGGTATAGGGACCGCCCTTGGGCTCTCCGGGGCGCGTCAACGGCGCGGCGTGCAAAACGACCAGCGGCGCGCCGCCACCCACGGCGTAATCAGAATTGGATCCATCATCGTACGCGAGCGCGTGCATGTCGCCAGAGAGGAGGACGACGTTGCGAACGCGATTATCTTTCATGAAGTTCGCGATTTCCGTGCGCTCAGTCGCATAACCCGCCCACGTATCGAGCCCGAGCTGGGCCGAGCCGACCCAAGGCGAGGTGCTCACCCACAAAATCAGCGGAAAGCCGGCGTCGCGCGCGGTGATCAATTCTTGCTTGAACCAAGCCTTCTGCGCGGTCCCGAGTCGGGACTTGCTGGCGGCTTCTGGCAGCGTCGCCGCGGAGGCGGCGCTTCGTAAATCCGTCATGATGACCCGCACTCGGCCGACGGTGAACGATTGTCCGATGGTGCCGCCAGTCACATTAATTGGGTAATGGGGCACCGTATCGCGATACGCGGTCCGGGCCGCCGCCACGCCGATCGCGGTGCCATTGCTATCGTTACCGGCGAAATCGTGATCATCCCACATGTAGGCGAGCGCGACTCCTCGGTAGAGGGCGCCTTGATTCGCGTGATTGAGGACCCCGTCAAAAGTTCGCCGCCAGTCCTCCGCCGCCGTCGTATTGATATCGCCATAGTGGAGGTCTCCCATGTGCAGGAATAGTATCGGCTGCTCCGCCAAAATCGCGTCGTAACCTCCTTGCTCCGGGTCGCGGTAATCTCCGCACGAGGAGAACGCGAGGCGGAAGGAGCCGGCCCCTTGCGGAAATGTGCGAAATTTACCCCGGGAAATGATTTCCGTTCGGACCACTCCGGCGACCTCGATGCCGTAATCATATTCCGTCGCCGGTTGCAGGCCTTCGATATCTAGCGTGACAGTATTGCCCGCCGCGGCGGCCGAAGTCTGCGTCGGTGAAAACACCGCCGGGGCGAGTCGCTCGTTGGTGCTCACCACGAGTCGCACGCGCAGGCCGGTGGCGTTCATGCGGGTGCAGACGGTGGCGCTCGTCGGGGTGACGTTGCCGCACCAGGCTCCGCTAAGAAAAGGGGAAGATGTCTGACCCCAGCCGACAACGACGCCTGCGCCCAGCGTGATAAAAACCCACCTTAGCTTAAAAATGGAGAGTGAAAACGACAAGCGGCCACGGTGCCCGCCCCTGCTCATGATGCAAGTCGCAAGGGTGCTCCCCGGCCCGATCCGCCAGCGGCTTGGCGACCTTCCACGGGTGCTCGCGGCTACTGTGGAAAATTGAAACGGAATCTTTGGGGCGATGGGTCCGGCTGGCCACCGCCGCGGCGCCGGTCGTCGGGCGCGACGTCTGCCCTCGACGTGGCGGCGTCCCAAGTGGGCCTCGCCCCGGGTTCTCCGCGCGGCTTATTTTTTCTCCACTGCCCAGAGCGCCGCACCGACGATCCCCGCATTATTGAAAAATTCCGCCGGTAAGAGTTTTGCCCTTGGTTTCAGAAACTTGAAAAACTTCGCGTGTTTCGAGCTCACCCCGCCACCGATAATAATCAACTCCGGCCAGATTAAACGTTCCAGCTCGGCGATATATTCGCGCAACCGTTCGCCCCACTCTTCCCAAGAGAGATTCTTCGCCTCGCGCACCGCGGCCGCGACGTATTTCTCCGCCGACTTGCCTTGCTTCCACGGGAAATGCCCGAGCTCCAGCGGCACCACGACGCCTTGATAAGCGAGGATTGAACCCACTCCCGTGCCGAGCGTCAGCACCAGCGCCTTGCCTAAAAAACCGCGGCCCGCCCCAAAACGCATCTCCGCGACCCCGGCGGCGGCGGCATCGTTTATCATCACCACCGGGCATTCCGTGGCTTTGCCAAATAATTTGGCGCCATCGCAGCCGACAAATTTCGGATGCAGGTTTGCCGAGGTCCAAATCGTCGAATCCTCGATCGCGCCGGGAAAGCCGACCCCAATCGGGCCGCTCCACTTAAAGTGCGCGGCGAGCTCACCGACGACGCCGGCCATTTGCGCCGGCGTCATTTTGTCATCCACCTCGATCCGGTGGCGCTCAGCGAGCAGCTCACCCGTCCGCGTATTCACGGGCGCACCTTTCACCGCGGATCCACCGATATCTATACCGAGTGCTTTCATATAAAAAATCTCAATTTCAAACGGGCCGCGCCCCGCTTGGCAATCCGCGCGTGCGACAAATTGCGTTTACCCGATTTTTTTGCGGCGAGGCATGTCCGCGGAGTGAATCTTTACCCGGGCCGAGTTCTCTGGCGTTGCCAACGCGGCTTCTCGCGCTCTCCTCGGGGCGCCAAGGTCGGGGTGCGCCGAGCGGGCGGTGGCGAGTGTGGTCGGAGTCAGGAGACGGTGCGCACGCTTCGTCGCGGGCGCGCTCGCGGGTCGCGCTTGCGCTTACGCGGGGGGGGTGAACTGGGCGTGATGCTCCACGGCTTCGGCGCAGGCCGCTTGCTGCGCATCGTCGAGTCCCGCTGGAAATTTCGAACCGCTGCGACGCCAACGCGCGAGCCACTCCGCCCCGAGCCAGCGCGGTCCCTCCGACTTGCTCAGGCCGAGTTCGCGGCGCGTGTAGGCGACCGTGGTCGTCGCCTTCGGTCCCGTGCCCATGCCTTCCGCCACAAAAAAACCGGCGCGCAGCAGGGCCACTCGCACCGCGGTCCCCGCCGCGTACGTGTAGAGTTCGGCCGCGCCGCTCTGGCAGTGGCGATGGATCCGCGCAAAAACGTCCGTTTGCCAGAGTTCCGTGTCAGTCTTGGCGGAAAAGGGGTCGAAAAAAATGAGGTGGGGAACCGGCGCCGCTTCCAGCTGGGCGAGAAAATCCCCCGCGAGCAGACGCCACTCAATCAGCCCGGTGCCATCGCGCCATTGGCCGTCTTTGAGGAGCGCATGCGGCGCCCCGTGCCGCAGGTGGGGAAAGCGCGCCGCTTGACTCGTTGCGAGCGTGAGCGAATCGAGGTCGCGTTCAAAACTGATCAGCTGCAACGGTCGCCGCTCCGTCGGCGCCAGCGTGGCCAGCGTCGCCTCCGCGCAGTGAATGGCGGCCATCGCGTTCGAGGCCGCGCCTAGCCCCACATCCCAGATCACCAGGGGTCGGGCCTCGTCTTGAGGCGGCCTCCGCAGCCGGGCCGCGAGCCCTGATTGCACAATATAAAGCCGGTTCGCTTCCTCCGCGGGCGCCGAGACGGAGTGCATCACTTCTCCAGAACTTATTTGACGAATACTCGAAAATCCTGCGGGCGAGGTGGCGACTTCGTAGTCGCCCCGCTGGGGTACCCGCGGCGGTCGCGCCGGAGCGGGGTGCACCGGCGGATTATCCTCATCGTCGCGGTCCAGCACGAAGCGCTGGCTCTCATAGTAAGCGGCAAACTCACCTCGCAAAATATGCGCGCGCATTTCCCCCATCAGTCGCTGGTAATACGCCAGATTGTGCGTCGAGAGTAATTGCCATCCGAGGGTCTCGTCTGACTTGACCAGATGGTGAATGTAGGCGCGTGAATAATGGCGGCAGGTGTGGCAGGTGCAGCGCGCATCGAGGGGCGCTTCGGAAAACTTATAGACCGCGCGGCGGCAATGGAGTTTACCGTGAGAAGTGAAGGCGCTACCGCGCTGCGCCAGCTGCGTGGGGATGATGCAGTCAAACATATCGACGCCCCGATGCACGGCTTCGAGGATGTCGATGGGCATGCCCACGCCCATCAGGTAGCGGGGCAGATTTTTGGGCAGGTGGTCGGTCGCCAGATCCGTAAAATCATAACGCTCCGCGTGCGTCTCGCCCACCGCAAGACCACCAATCGCCAGTCCGTCAAATGGGAGGGCGCGAAGAAACTCTGCGCTTCGGATGCGTAGCTCGCGGTGGCAGGCGCCTTGAACGATGCCAAACAGCGCTTGGCGGGAATCACCGCGCGCTTCCAGCGATCGCTCCGCCCAGCGGTGGGTGAGTTGCATCGCCGCTGCCGTCTCCGCAAATGACGCCGTCGACGGGATGCATTGGTCCAGCACCATCATGATGTCGCTGCCGATCGCGCGTTGCATCGCGATGCTGCTCTCCGGTGAGAGAAAATGGGCCTCGCCATCGACATAGCTGCGGAAGTGTGCCCCCGCTTCGCTCATCACTCGATCAGCCACGAGCGAGAAAATTTGATAGCCTCCGGAGTCGGTCAGCACCGGCCGGTCCCAATTCATAAAGCGGTGAATACCCCCGAATTTCTCAAACACCTTGGGCCCTGGCCGGAGCATTAAATGGTACGTATTCGCCAGCAGCACCTGAGCATCGAGTGCGCGCAGACCTTCCGCCGTCATGTTTTTAACCGTCGCTTGGGTCCCCACCGGCATAAACACCGGCGTGCGCACTTCCCCATGCCCGGTTTGAAAACGCGCCGCTCGGGCCTTTGAGCCGGGAGATTCTTTTTCGAGATTAAATGCGAGGCGCGACATGGAATTACGGGCCTTCACCTGTACGCCCCGCCCGCTGAAAGCAAGGCGACACCTCCAGCCAGGCGAAGACCTCACCGCTCAGCGGCATCTTGGGCCGCCCGCTGCCTCCTTCCCACCGGTCGCTACTTCCCGCGGGTTTCCGAGTTTTTTCCCCGACGCAGTTCCCGCTCAATGGCACCCGCAGCCTTCACCACAACTACCCCCGCTCGCCGGCGCGCTCCCACGGCTCAGCTCTTCCGAGGTGGCCTCCCGCGCCGTGACAATCTCCACGTCAAACGTGAGATCGACACCCGCAAGCGGATGATTTCCGTCGAGCAACACGTCGTCGCCTTCAAGCGATTGCACCGTCACGATCGGCGCAAACTGATCCTCGCCCGTTCGGAATTGATCGCCCACTTTCAGCTCGCCTGCAATCGGCAGCATCCCTCGCTTGACTCGCTGGATCTGCTCAGGATCTCTCTCTCCATAGGCTTTGGCCGCGGCCACCGTCACGCGGGTTTTTACACCGGCGCTTTCCGCCCGCAATTGTTCATCGAGTCCGTCAATGATTTGGCCAGCTCCCTCGAGATAGCTGATGGGCTCGCCGCCCGCGGATGAGTCGAGCACGCGACCTTGCGGATCACGAAGCGTGTAGTGAAAGGAGACGATGCGGCGCATAGTTCGAGATTGAGGAAAAAAGGGAGATAGCGAGCCGGTCGCAAAGGGCAAGCCCACGTGCGGGTGAGGTTTGCGAGCTCGCCCGCCGCGGACCGTCTGCGTCCCGTTTTTAGGCTGGGTGCGGCCGCTGAAAAATTCGCTCAGGCCGGAGGATCTGCCTTCGGCCTGAGCCTTGGGGTGCTCCGGCCCGCCATCCAGGCCTCCCCTTGTGCGCACCGGTGGGCGGCGCGCACTCTTTGAGAATCTCCGGGGCGGCGTTGCCACGAGAGCACGCCGGCTGCCTCAGGCCTCACCGGGGTTCACCGGAATCCGCATTCCGTAGAAGCTGCGATACACAAACACCAGCGCGACGACGAAGATTGCGGCGCCGAGAGTGTGTTTCAGGCCAGCGGGCATCAGCACGGCGATTTCTACGGCGAGAAGACCGAAGAGCGTGGTAAACTTGATCACGGGGTTCAGCGATACAGACGAAGTATCTTTGAAGGGATCGCCCACGGTGTCGCCGACGACAGTCGCGGCGTGCAGGGGCGTGTTTTTCATCTTCAGTTCTACTTCGACGATTTTCTTGGCGTTGTCCCAAGCCCCGCCGGCGTTGGCCATAAAAATGGCTTGGAACAGTCCGAAGAACGCCATGCCGATCAGGTAACCGATGAAGAAAAACGGATCGAAGAACGCCAGCGAGAGACTAAAACAAAAGATCACGATGAAGATGTTGATCATGCCTTTCTGGGCGTACTGCGTGCAGATCTTGACGACCTCCTTGGAGGCCTCGGTCGAGGCCGTCGCCGCATCGAGCTTCATGTTTTCCTTGATGTAGACCACCGCCCGATAGGCCCCCGTGACGACCGCCTGCGTCGAAGCCCCCGTGAACCAGTAGATCACCGCGCCGCCCATCAGCAGGCCCATCAGGGCTTCAGGATGCACCAGAGAAAGCCGTTCGAGCACATTGAAGCTCGGGTCGATCGCGCGGTAGTGCGCCTGCAACATCATGATGATTCCGAAAACCATCGTGGTCGCACCCACCACCGCCGTCCCGATCAGCACAGGTTTCGCCGTCGCTTTAAACGTGTTGCCGGCCCCGTCGCCTTTTTCTAATTGATGCTTGGCTCCCGCGAAGTCGGGCTTGAAACCAAAAGACCGCTCAATCTCCGCCCCAATCCCCGGCTGCGCCTCAATTTGTGACAGCTCATAGACCGACTGCGCGTTGTCCGTCACCGGCCCAAATGAATCGACGGCAATCGTGACCGGCCCCATCCCCAGAAAACCAAAAGCGACGAGGCCAAACGCGAAGATCGGTGCGGCAAACCGGAATTGCTCCGGCATCATCGCCTGCACCGCCGCGTGACCGGAAAAATAGTACGCGCCAAACATGAGCCCGAGAATGCAAAGGCCCGTCCAGAACGCCGAAAAATTTCCCGCCACCAAGCCGGAGAGAATGTTCAAGGACGCGCCGCCCTGGCGCGAAGAGGTGACGACTTCCTTCACGTGCCGGCTTTCCGTGGAGGTGAAGACTTTGGTGAACTCGGGAATTAGGGCGCCCGCGATCGTTCCCAGCGAGATGATGGTCGAGAGCACCCACCAGAGTCCGTCGTGCCCAGGGAGGCCGGCGAGCAACGCGTAGCTGGCGAGGTAAGTCACCGCGATGCAGATCAACGAAGTGATCCAGACCAAATTGGTCAGCGGGTGTTCAAGGTTGAAATCCTTTGATTGGCCCCAGACTGCCCGGCTGATCGCGTCGTTGATCCAATAGCTGACGAGCGATGTAATGACCATGAGGATACGCATCGCGAAGAGCCAGACGATGAGAATGGCGCACAAGGCGGGATTGGCCGCGAGCGCGAGGGCGAGAAAAGCAATCAGGGCCACCCCGGTGACGCCATAGGTCTCGAAGCCATCTGCAGTGGGCCCGACCGAATCGCCGGCATTGTCGCCGGTGCAATCCGCGATGACGCCGGGGTTGCGGGGGTCATCCTCGGGCAGATTAAAGACGATCTTCATGAGGTCGGCGCCGATGTCGGCGATCTTTGTAAATATACCCCCGCAGATCCGGAGGGCGGAGGCGCCGAGGGATTCGCCGATCGCAAAACCGATGAAGCACGGCCCCGCGAGACTGGTGGGCAGAAAGGCCAGAATGCAGATCATGAAGAATAACTCGATCGCGACGAGGAGCAGGCCCACGCTCATGCCCGACTTTAGCGGGATGAGCAGCGTGGCGAGCGGGTTGCCCTGCAGGGCGGAAAAGGCCGCACGGCTATTCGCGACGGTATTGATCCGGATCCCGAACCAAGCCACCCCGTAACTCCCGAGAATACCGAGGACCGAGGCCAGCAGGATCACGACGACGTGGCTGGCGGAATTGTGCGAAAGGACCCCGAAATAGTACGTCATGCACGCCGCGATCAGCACCCAGAGACCCGCGAGAAATTTACCCTGTTGAAACAAGTAGGTCTTGCAGGTTTCCCAGATGATTTGAGAAACCGCCGCCATCGACGCGTGGACCGGTAGGTTCTTGGTTTGAAGGTACTGCCACCACCCGTAAGCGACACCCAGCGCGCACACCACGAGCCCGGCCATCAATACCGCGTGGCCGCTCAGCGCTCCGCCGAAAAACTGCACCGAGGAAAGATCGGGTATCTTGATATCGGATTCACTGGCCCGGAGCGTGCCGGGAAGTGTCAACGTGAAGGCGGCGGTCAACCATGGGTGCGTGCGGGGAGTCGTCATAAGGTGGGAGGGTTCGGGCCCGCGAGGGCCGAGGGGGGAGTCCGATTGGGAATGGGAGGCGAGTGTGCCACTTCGTCAACCTAATCTGGGTTAGAAATTAGACGCGCACGTAACTCCAGCTTGAGCGCATAATTGATGCTTCTACGTATCAGGCCACGTTTGGTTGGGGCCGGCCTTGGGGCCGGAAGGCGGGGGTGGTGGCGCTTGGGCCGGGCCCGCGCGGGACCCTGCTCGCCGCCCGGGCGATCTGTCCGTGCCCGGCGCGCAGGTGGCGATTCGCTTCGGACGGGCGGGAAAACCACGCTCGCGGGTGCGGCCGCGGCGTGCTCGGCCCATTCCGCCCGTGCCCAGCCTGAGCGTGGTTCCTCCGCCGAGCCTTCTTGCCCCCCAGTGGTGATAACTACGGCGCGGGTAAGGCAAACGCGACGATCCGCCCACCGGCCGGCCGGCCCGATTTGCCGCCACCCGCTGAAATTACGAGATACTGCCGCCCTGCAACCATGTAGACGCTGGGCGTGGCGTTGCCGCTAAATGGCAACGGTGCCTGCCACAGAATTTTTCCGGTGTCCTTATCAAATGCGCGGATGGTTTCATCCGCACTCGCCGCGATAAAGACGAGCCCACCGGCGGTCACCACGGGCCCACCGTAGTTTTCCGTGCCCGTCGGCGCGATACCGCGGGCGGTGAGCTCACGATATTCACCCAAGGGGACTTTCCATTTGATTTCCCCCGTGTTCAGATCGACCGCGTTTAACGTGCCCCAAGGCGGAGCGATTGCCGGGTAGCCGGCCTGATCGGTCCAGCGCCGGAAACCACCAAATGCATACGGCGGGGCTTTTTTGGCCGCGGCGATTTGCGCGGGGCTGTCCTCTCCGCGATCCGTGCCCCCGGTGGCTTTTTTCCCGAAGACATAGTCGAGAATCGCGGCACGCTGGAGATCGGGTATCCGGTCAAACGCCGGCATCCGGCCAAAGCCATTCTTTGTGAGGGTGGCGACTTCCGCGGGTGTGCGCCGTTGGTCGATTTTGAGGAGCGAAGGGAAGCCGGCGAGGGGGAGCCCCATCCGATCGACGCCGTGACATGCCGCGCAGTGGATCAGATAATCGCGTTCGCCTCGGGGCAGCGGGGTCCCATCGGCGCGGCGCGTTTCCACCATTTGCAATATCCACGGAATCTCGTTCACGTTGACATAGTAAACGCCGTCCGGATCGGCCGCCCCACCACCCCATTCCATCCCGCCGTCGAAGCCTGGAAACATAATCGTCTCCTTGAGGCTCGGTGCCGGAAATGGGCCGAAATTCGGTGAAAGTTTGATGCGATCCAAGGTCAACTGGCGGGCCTCCGGCGAAATCGTGGAGATTTCCTCCACGCCGTAGCGCTGACGCATCAGCGGCGCGGGCTTCGTCGGGAAGGGTTGCGTGGGCCAGGCCTGCTCACCGCGAAGATCCGAGGCCGGGACCGCTTTCTCCTCGATCGGCCACAACGGCGTTCCGCTCACCCGGTCGAAAACAAAGAGCCGCCCGTGCTTGGTGCCTTGAGCGACTGCGTCGATCTGCTTGCCGCCTTGCGTAACCGTGAGCAACACGGGCGGGCAGGGGAGATCCTTGTCCAAGAGGTCGTGATGAACGATTTGATAATGCCAGAGTCGGCGCCCGGTGGCGGCGTCGAGAGCGATGAGGCAGTTGGCAAAAAGATTCTGGCCTTGACGCTCTCCACCGTAGAAATCGGGTTCAGCGGTCTTCGTCGCGACGTAGACGATACCGCGCTTTTCATCCAACGATTGCCCCGACCACGGCATCAGACCCGTCGCCGTGAGGGTGGCGTCTTTGGGCCAGGTTTCGGACCCCGGTTCTCCCGGCCGGGGAATCAGATGAAAAATCCAGCGGCGTTGCCCCGTGCGGACATCGAGCGCGCGCACGGCGCCGGGACCGCCGATGCCGCCAAGAATAATAGTATCCTTATAAATGATACCGGGCGTGTTGAGGCCGACTTTGGGCACGTCATTCCGATCGAGTTGCTGCCCCAGGGCCAAGGCGCCGTTCTCCCCAAAGGTGGTCAGGATTTTCCCGGTCTGGGGATCGAGCGCGAAGAGGTAATTCCCAACCGCAGTGAAGAGCCGCTGCTCGCCGCCAGTGGCATTTTCCCAGTAGACGAGGCCGCGCTGTCGCTTGCCGCCCACGCCGGCGACGGTGGTCGCGGGGTCCCATTGCCACTGTTCACGCCCAGTCGCCGCGTCGAGTGCGATGATCTTGCGGTTGGGCGTCGGCGTGTAGAGAACCCCGTTAATTATCAGGTTATTGGCCTGATATTCGCCCTTCTCGCCCGTATCGTAGTCCCACGCGACGGTGAGCTGGGCGACGTTCGCGCGGTTGATCTGCTGGAGCGGTGAATAAAGACTGCGGCTTTTGTCGCCTAAATAAGTGGGCCAGTCGGCGCTCGGCCCGGGCCGGGCGGCGTGGGTCACGGCCGGCGTGAGCGCGGAGAGGGTCGCGAAGCAACGAGTGAGCAGGGCGCGCGCAGCAAGAGAGGGGTGCATTTCTTTTTAGATGCACGGTGCGCCCCTCTGCTGCAAGCCCACGCCCTTGGTCTCGTGATCCGTCGTTTCAAGTCCCCGCCATTTCTGCTTGCCGTTGACTTTGACGTGGGCTTATTTCTGCGCGCTCTGTCGGTGGTGTCGCCGGTTCGTGGCGTGGGTTCTTTACTATCCTCTTAGCTCATTTTTCGCTTGGTTTGAGGCGTTAAGTGCAGAAAAGGGGGTGGTGCAAACACGCGTAACGTTCTTTCGGCTCTTCCGTAAGTCAGTTTAAAATAAGTAATTGCCCGGGTGGTGGAATTGGTAGACACGCAGGTCTCAGAAGCCTGTGCCGTAAGGTGTAGCGGTTCGAGTCCGCTCCCGGGCACCACTTTGGCGCTATGTTCGGTAAATTTTATGCTGAAATGGCCGATCATCTTGGCATCTGGGGAATCGGCCCATCGTCACGATGACGTCAGCGTGGGTTTCACGCCTGAGTCTGGCACCTTCTCGAGAGGGCTCGCCGGCCAGAATTGCAGCTGGTGACGAGCCCCAACCGGAAGGGGCTCGGCGGAGCGGATATTCTCAGCGAGATGAGCGTGGTGATCCTTGATGCTTGGGCTGAGACGAGATCTTCAAACTCTTCAGGAGAGTGCCCTTGCGATGCGCCGATGCAGGTCAGGGCACCTCGTAAATTTCGACCAGCGCGAAGCCGGTTTTGGACCCCGATCCTTTGACTTCCACAGTGTAGCTGCCAGGGGCGAGCGTGGCGAGGAGCGCTGCGTCGCGCGAGTCTTTGGGCAAGGCAAAGGCGCCGACGGATGCAAAGGCCGCCGTCAGGGCAGAGCCGCCGCCCCAATCGTCGTTGTCGGTGATCTTGCCCGCCGTGCCGTTCAGCGTGAGCTGTGGATCGGCGACGACGCCCCCGACGTTGAACGGCGCTGCTCCGAGCGTGGGCCCGACGGCGCGGATCAGGACGGTGCGGGGCGAGCCGCCGAAAATGACGAAGCCCGCGGTGAGGCCAGTGCCGAGGTTCTTGAGGACGGAGACGTTGATGAGCCGTGGCGTCGCGGCACCGAATGAGGCCACGGGGGTGGCGTCGTAGAGTTCTGCAATGACCGTGCCGGTGCCGGTGCCGGTGTCACCCACTTCTACGGTATAATTACCTGGGGCGAGACCGGTCTGGAAAATCGCCGCGTCCTTTGAGCTGGGTGCGCTGTAGACGAAGGCACCCACCGAGGCGAAGGCGTTGCTGAGGGCGGCGCTGCCACCCCAGTCGTTATTGGCGGCGACCGTGATGGCCGGGCTGACGCTGGTGCTGGCGAGCGACATAGTTGGGTCGGGCAGGAACGTCGCTAAGTTGAACTGGGCGAGCGATGGACCGACGGCGCGCGCGAGCAGGGGTTTAGTGCCGCTGGTGCCTTCGCCGCCGACGACAAAGCCCATCGTGAATTTCTCGCGGGCGGGGAGCGAGGTGAGGATGGAGAGGTTGATGAGGCGGCCGGGGGTGCCGAGCGCGGAGCTCCACGGGCTGCTGGGGATGGCGTTGGGGTCGACGTTGGCGCGGTAGCCGCGGGCCCGTACGACCGCCGTGTCGGGCATCGTCACGCGCGTGGAGGCGAGCACCGCGCTGCCGGACAGACCGCCGCCAAGCACGCGCGGGTCGGAGCCGTCGAGGGTGTAGGCGACTTGCGTGCCGGGCGCGGGTGTCAGCGTGAGCGTGCCATTGGCGATGGTCATCGTCGGCTCGCCGCTGAACTGCGAGTCGATCCAAGCCGTGCGCTTGGCCAGCCAGCTTTTCATGTGATCGACCTCCCCTTGCCAGGCGCCGTTAAAGCGACTCGCATTGTCGGGCCAGCGGGCGGCATCGCGGGCGGCGGCGAGCGGGCCGATTTGAGCGGCGAAACTGTCGATGCGTGCCTCCGTGGTCGCGGTG
The DNA here is from genome assembly GCA_945903465.1 of Opitutus sp. GAS368. Classification (GTDB taxonomy): domain Bacteria; phylum Verrucomicrobiota; class Verrucomicrobiia; order Opitutales; family Opitutaceae; genus ER46. The sequence goes on along the minus strand of CAMDOF010000006.1, from coordinate 72,789 downwards.
GCGAGCTCGTCCTTCCGCAGTTTCTGCCATCGTTCGATCCAAGCCTGGCGATACTCGGGATCGCGCGCCAGCACGCCCCACCAGCCGTAGGTCCAGACATTGGTGGCATCGGCCAATCCGCTCCAAATCTCGGGATTTTGGGTGCGACTGTCGCCACCGCCCAGCGCCCGATCGTAATCCCACGCGGGGCCGGCGGTCAGTTTGCCTTGGCGGTCTTTTGTCATGAACGTGCTGCGCACGAAGGCATCCACGTTCATCGAGAAGGTGTTGAGAATGTGGTAATCGATCCACGCCTCACGATCGACGTAGTCGAGGTGGGTGCGTTGCCGCCAACCGGCCGCTTGATCGGCGTAAAGAGCGTCCTCGAAACTCTGGATGTAGCCCTTGATGTAGTCGCGCTGAGCCTGCGGAAGAACGGCGAGCTTGGGGCTGTTGACGTTGATGCCGTTGGGCAGGCCGGGGAAATTGCGCGTGGTCTGGAAACTGTAGAGCTCGGGGTCGTCGGCCACGTCGAACTTGAGGAAGTAACCGCCGGTCAAGGCCGAGCCGGTGAGATTCTTGGGGTTGAGGTCCGAGATATCGACGCGCTTGTTGTCAATCCGCAGGGCGTCGGTGAAGATACAGATGCCGACGTAGTCATTGTAATCGAGGTCGCCGCCGTCCGCGTTGAAAAAAACCTCCACGAGCTGAGTGCGCGGAGCCCAGCGGTTGATCCGGTTGCTCAAATCATAAATGAATACGTTGTGAATATACGCTGGGTTGTATTTCCACGGGGCGTTCAGCACCCACTCGCTGAAGGAGTAGAGGCCGAAGGGCGAGTGCGCGTCGGGCTTGCCCAAGTTATCGAGGAAATTGAGAGCGTAGCCTTTTTTGGGGAAGTCGGCCGAAGATGAGCCGCGCACATTGGTCGAGAGCGGGCTGGTGACGGAAGCCGGAACGGTGAGGTTGGTGGCTCCGGTCGCTGGTTTGCTCCAAGAATAGTACCAGCCGGGGCGCTGGGTACCGTCCTTTTCCAGCGGACCCGAACCATGGGTGTCGATCACCATAAGCGGTAGCTGGCTGGAAAATGTGTCGAGCCGAGCCGCTCCAGTGTTGGCCAGTCGCATATAATGGGCGGAGAAGGCATAACTGGTCGCGAGGCTGTCCGTCGCGAAAATCATCGCGCGCACAATCGATGAGGCGGCCACGGTGATGGGGCCGGAATATTCCGGCGATGTGGCATCGGGGTCCTTGACCGCGGCGCCGGCGGTGGTGGTGGGAGGGGCCACGACGTAGCGAATTTTCTGTCCGGCGGCGGATCCGGTGAGCGTGAGGGCAAACGAGCCGGTGAACGGACCGGATGCGCGAGAGAAAACGATGCGCTCGGTCAGCAACAGCGAGTCGGCGTTGCCGTTGCGGGCCTCGGGCGTCGGGGTGCGGAAATGGCCTCGGCGCGCCGTTTCGGTCGCCGCGGCCGGTTGGGTGATCCCGTAGGAAACGTCAGCAAATTGCGCTGGAAAATTGGGGGCGAATTCGGTGACGACGATGGTGCCGTCCGGCTTGTTGAGCGCGAGGTAACTGCCGTCGGCGTCGAGCGTAAAGTTGGTGTGCAGCGGCTTGGTGGGATCGCGGCGGTTTTGATTCGAGGCCCAGACGATCAGGTAACCACCGGCCGGGAGCGTAACGGCGGGGAACTGCCATTTCGTCTTGTTAGTTGCGGAGTCCGTGAGATACCAGCCAGCGAGGCTGACCGGGGCGGCGTCGGGATTGAAAATCTCGATCCAGTCAGAAAAATTACCGTCGTTGTCCGCGAGCGTTTTGGTGTTGGCGGCGAGGAACTCGGAGATCACGGGATCGGCCCGCAGCGCGGTGGCGCAGACGAGGGCGCCGGAGAGAATTAGCGGATTAAAGGTCCGCCAGGGGCTTGTTTGGTGGCTCATAAGTTACTTTCGAGTGGAACCTGGGACGCCCGCAGAGGCAATGTGTTAACCGAGGGGGAAGTTAGGAAAATATTTTATTCGCCGGGCTGAATGCGCCGGTCGCAAGGGTTCATGGTACCCGATTTTAGGTGCTCGGAGGACTGGAGATTTTCGCGCTGGCTGAGGCCGATGACGCCGAACGCCCCGGCCTGAGCCCACCCGCGCGGAGCCACGGTCTATCCCCTAATCGTCGTTCAGCTCGCTGCGGCGCTTCCTGCCCAGGGCAAAGAACCGCTAATAAGTCGATGTCGCGATCCCGATCTTGGCGGTGACGGCGGTCGGGGCGCGCAAGGTGAGGCGGATCAGCGTTACAGGGAGCTTTCGGTGCATTGGAGGGCCGGCCCAGCCTTGCGTGGTGATCATGGACGGAGCGGGGGGACGGGTGCGCAAGACGCGAACGTCAGTCAGTTTTTTCGGGTGAAATGGATCATCAAAAAGAAGCCAACTCGGAGTATTTTTTTGCTCTTCACTCTGAAGTCCAGAACTCAGAGCGGCTGGTACCGGCCCGCCAGCCAACCGGAAGGGGGCGCGGTTCGAGCCCGCGCCCCCCAGCACGATCTCAAGCTACGATCTAAACAGGCGGGGGCGTCATCGATGACAGAGGCGGGACGAAAACCGCAAAAAATGTCCGGTTTGAACAGGGTTGTGTCCGTAGGAATGGATCTTTTTGGAACTTCAAAAAAGATGTTTTTCTTCCGGTAGTCACGTCGCTTGCGATGCTCGGTCACTGGTGATTTTTAAACGGCCGGTTTTTGGTGGTATTGCCACCGCCACTCTCACACCGATGGATTTAGGTTCGATCTGCCGGCCAATTCGTTCTTATCGGCCACCAAAACTTGACGGATCGAGCGAACGAGCGAGCTTTCAACATGACGCTTTTTTTCTCAAAGATTCCGTTGCGTCGCCTCGTCGCGATGGCCTGTTCGTTGACGGTCGGCTGCACCGGGGAGACCTTCGCCGCTTTGCAAGCTCCGCTCGCTCCTCGCGTGGAGTTGTTCGGGTTTTCCGGCAACGCGAATGAACCCGCCTGGGTCGCGGTCAACGACGGTGTCATGGGCGGTGTCTCCAGCGGCGATGCAAAAATCATCGCGGGCAGCCTCCTCTTTCGGGGCGTTTTATCGCTCGAGAATAACGGGGGCTTTTCGTCGATCCGTTCACGCGGACCGATCCGCAATCTGAGCAAAGTAAAATCCATCGTACTTCGCCTCAAGGGCGACGGTCGCACCTATCGTCTCCAACTCGCCACGAGTGCGGAATTCCGCCGGGCACGCATCTCCTACCAGGCGGAATTTCGCACGATATTTGGCGAGTGGACCGAGGTCTCCGTGCCCTTGGCTTCATTCGTGCCGATGTTCCGCGGCCAAACGCTCTCCGGCCCATCCCTGGATCGCGCTCAAATCGAAGAAATGGGCATCTCCCTTTCCGACGGTAAACCTGGAAAATTCATGCTCGAGGTCGATTGGATCAGCACTGAGTAACCCGTGACTGGATCCATCGCCGGTAGATTTTATTTAGGGGAAACCGGCGGCTCGCTGGGCTCTCGGGCTAGGTTCTTCGATCCTGTTTCACAGCATATTTTGACCAGATCGGGTGTCGGGTGAAGAGTCCGCCGTTGTCCAGCGGCGACTCGTCCTGCGGGCCGCAGGGCGCTCCCCGAGAGCGCCTGCGAAGATATTATATCAACCGCCTTTCCCCAGAAGGGAGACCGCGGTCAAATCGAGTGAAGCGGCCCCGGTGGTGGTCGCCGCGTCGCGAAAAACCAATCCGCCCCGGCAATTCCGCCCTCCGCAAGAAGTGCGGCCTTTCAATTAGTCCTGCTCTCCGCCGCCCGCCAATCGAGAGATCGCGCCCCAAAAATTTAACCTAAAGAGAAAGATCGGAGGCGAGCACGCACCCTGTTTGGTTTCATTTTTCCGGGTATTGCCGGTGGTGATACCTCCGGCTCTGCTCGGCAAAATCGCCGCGGGACTCAGGTTAATCTTCATGGGCGGGCGCCCCCCGCGCTCTCACCCTCGGCACGCTTCGCGCACCGCCTCGACCATGCGCTTCTGCCGCGCTTCGACCGTGGCCATGATGGCTTTCACTTTTGCGCGCGCCGCCGCCGGATCTTGGTGAATCGATTCCAACCTCGACCACAGTTGCGCGCCACTCGTCTCGTCGACTTCGAAAAACCAGTCGTGGGCGCCGATGTCGCGATACATTTGTCCCTTGCAGGTATCGGTGGGTTGCCGGACGTAGAACGTCGGCGTGCCGTTGTGCAGCGCGATGAGCGGCGAGTGGCATTCGACGCTGACCACGGCCTGAGCTTTCGCGTAGACCGACGCGGCTTCGTCAGGGAGCCAGTAGGTGTCGCGCCAGACGACATTTTTCTTCACGTCCGCCGGGAGCGGATCGACGAGTTCGTCTTTCGCCATCTGCACTTGATAAGTCATCTCGGCGCAGGCCATGACTTTGTTGCCCGTGCCGCGCACGTAGCGGACGATCATATCGCGAAGCTTGTCGTGATCCTGCTTCGTCGTGCGGTCGTTGATCGCGTCCTTTACGTCATCGTCCGGAGTACGTTTCGTGCCGGTCTTGATGCGATAGTAGGGCGTGTAACGCAGGCGCGGAATCACGCAGATGAATTTGCCCTCTTCGAGACCCGCGGTCTGCAGGTAGGCGAGGCCCTTCGCATCGTCGCGCAGGTGCATGCCGAGCTGCGCGTCCGGGCCAAACTCGACGATCGGTGATTTCACGCCCTGAGCTTTCAGGTAGTCACGCGTGATGGTGTCGCGGCAGAAGAAAAACGCCGCACGATCCATGATATAGCGGAGATCGGTGGAGAGGTGCGTCGGCGCAAGCTGGAGCGCGCGCTCCCGCAGGTGGTGCAACGTGCCACCCTCGGGATTACGCCCTTTGGAAATACCGGAAATCGGGTCGTTACTGACGCCGAAAACGCCGACGGGTTTCCCCGTGGCTTTTTGAAACGCCACCGCGTGATTGGCCGCTGGGAATCCGGAGCCCGAGCCGCTGAGATAGAGGTCCGCTTCGGCCCACGCCTTCACGAGGTCAGGCTTGTTGGGTTTCCCCTCCGCCCCGAGACCGCCCTCGGCGATTTTCAGCCGCGGATAAGCTTTGAGCAGCAACTCGCGCGCGCCGTGGCCGAGCTCGCCCGGCCAGAGTGTGATGGCGCATTCCGGGAAATGTTTCCACAGGAGCGAAAGCGCGCCCGGCGTGTGGCCGATGTCGCCGATGTTCACGCTCTGCCACGAGCTGCGGAGAAGTATGTGCGGCGGGCGAGCGTTCTTGGTGCCGGCGCCGATTAGCGAGGAGCGGAGTGCGGGGAGCATCACGCTGGACGCTGCCGCCGTACGTAAGGCGCGATGGATAAAATTGCGACGGTTCATCAGTGGGTGGTTATAGCGGTGCCCGCCCGGGTAGGCAACGGCGAGCGCGAATCAATTGCTCAGCAGACGAGGAACGTCAAAGCCGCGTGTTGATGCCGAAGAAGAATCCAGGGGTCAAAATACGACGCTGCGACGCGCGGGCGCCGATGTCGGAGCCGGTTTCGTATTCTTGCAGGATGTTGTTCACGTCGAGGTAGGCGCTGAAGCGGCGAGAAAATTGATAGAGGGTTTTCACATCGAGGGTATCGCGCCGGATCGAGTAAACCTGCTGGGATTCGTTGACGTTGTAGGTCGTGAGGAACCGCGTGCGATGGTTGTATTGAAGGCGGACGGTGACCCGATTATAAATGTAGGAAAGACCCAGGTTGGACGTCTCAGGATTGAAGCCGGCGACTTTCCCCTTGGGGTTGGGCGCAAGCGCGATGGCATTACCGGCGCCGTAATTGCCCGCGGACTCCATCTTGGTAAAGTTCGCATAGCCCGCGAGACCCTTGAATATTCCGGGAAGAAACCGGAATTGCTGGCTGTAGTTTAACTCGAGACCGCGCACTTTGGCGGAGCCACCGTTGAACTGGGTCGTGAGCGAGTAATTGGCGTAATCACCGTTGAAGCCGTTGTCCGCCCCGGCGGGTACCACCACGCCGCCCGAGGTGTAGATGAAATTCTTGATCTGTTTTTGAAAGACCCCGGCGGAGAGCATGCCTGCCGGTTCGAAATAGTATTCCACGGCCACGTCAAAATTATCGGCGGTCTGGGGTTTGAGGCTTGGGTTGCTCGTCGAAATGGTCTGCGTGTCAAAGTTGACGTTGGTGCGGGGAATCAACTGGCCGATGCCCGGCCGGCCTACGTTGGTGGCGTAGCTCAGGCGAGTGACGAGGTTAGGGGTCGGCGAATATTTAAAATGCACGCCGGGCAGCACATTTTTGTAGTCCCCTTTCCGTACTTGACGACCGCCAAATTCCGCGAGGTTGCGCCGCGCAATCTCCGGATTGGTCAGGGTGCCGGTGAAGGCGGCCCGCCGCACTTTCTCGTCAGGGGTGATGACCTGCAAGGCACCTTCGCCCGCAGTCTTGGTGCGCTCAACGCGCAACCCCGCGAGGATCGAGAGCCGGCCGAGATCCACATTACCCATGATGTAGGCCGCGGAGATTTTCTCTTGGAATTTCTGATTGCCGGTCAGTTGAGCCTGCACGTTCGCCGCGACTTCCTGAGCGAAAAGCTGCGGGCTGGTTGCAAGCATCGTATCAATGAGCTGATTGGTGTGCCCAGGGAACGCTGGGGCCGGCACCTTCGGATAAGGGAGGTAGGTGTTGTCGAGGCGCCCCTGCTCGATCAACCCGAACTGGGCAAGGTTGTCGTCGTTCCGGCCCGTTGCCGGATTGAGGCCCATCACCCCGTCGGGACCGACGTACGTGCCGCTCCACTGCGTCGCTTCGAGCACCCGCTCCTGATTGCGTGAGCGCATCCCGATTTTGATGTAAGCGGGCACAGGCGCACTGAATTTCTTCTGCGCGTTCAGCGAAAGCCCTTCGTACCCGTCCCAGCCCGCCTTCCGATCGATGCGATAGCGGTTGTCATTATAACTGGCGAGATCGGCGAGATTCGGGCCCGCGGTCTGTGTGACCGTCGGAAAATTCGTGTTAGTACGCCGGTCAATCGTATAACCAATTCCCCGCGCCGTGAATCCCAAGTTGCGCTGGCCCGAGTAATTGGTCTTCGAGTCAGATTTGTAAAGGTTCCAGTCGAGATTCACGGTGTCGAGTTTATGGACCCCGCCAGCTTGGTGATAGAGCGTCTTTGCATCCTTGTAGGCAACGTCGGCCTGAACATTGACGGTGCTGTTCGGGACGGGGCGTACGGTCGTAAAATCGTTGGTGTAGCCAGGCTGAATGCCACCGGCGTTGGTTGCATTGCCGGCGGCGTCAAACGTGGCGATCAACTGCGGCGTCGTGTAGATCGCGATGCGATCCGTGTCGTGGTCGGTGAGGCGGTTTACGGTGGAGCTGCTGTAGAAACGGCTGCGTTCGCTCAGCTTGTAATCGAGCCGCAGGCCGCCGCCCCAACGCGACGTGTCCAGGCGCTCGTCGGTGAGTGAAGTCTGAAAAGTATAGGCGGGGCCGGCCACGCCATTCGCCAACGTTTGGTGCGACAGGCTAATCGTGTCCTGCGGCGTAAAGAGTTTGCGATGCCCAAAGTTCAACGCGACCGCGAGATTCCCTTTAAAAACCTCGGAATAGGAAACCGCGTAGTTATAAGGCTGCCCGGCTTTGCGGTCATCTAAGGGTCGTCCCGTCAGGCCAAACGATCCGCGTAGCAGCCGCTCTTTACTGTCGAAACCGGTTTTAGAAACCATGTTCACCGCGCCGCCAATCGAGTCGCCGTCCATGTCGGGCGTCGGCGATTTGACGACTTCCATGCGTTCAACGGTGTCGGCGCTCACGGTTTGAAATTGATACTCGCGCGTCGACCCGGCGGAGGCGGCGTCGGCCAGCCGATTGCCGTCCATCGTGATGGTCGTGAGATTTTGATTCAGACCGCGAATCCGCACATAACGCACGGTGCCATCGACCGTCGCACCTTCGACGCCAGGCAGACGCACCAGCAAATCAGCGGGGTTGCCCACGAGGTTGCCGAAGGCATCGGTGGAGACGACGTTCTTCACGCCAGACGAGAGCCGTTGCAACGTCGCCGACTGCGCGCTCCCTTCGCGTTCTCCAGAGACGACAAACTGGCTCATCGCGTAAATCTGCGAACTCAGCTTGAAGTCCACGCGATTCTCCCGACCGGGCTGCAGGTTTTTTGTCTCGGTCGTCGTGTCCAGTCCAGAATAGGAAACTTCCACGACGACGTTCTCGCCGGCCACCTCTTCAAAACGATAGGCCCCCTGACGATCCGAGAAGGTCACGCGGTCGGTTCCTGCCAACGCAATCCGCGCTCCTTCCAGCGCGCGAGCGGTGGCGGCGTTAGTCACCGTGCCCGCCACCGAGGACTTTCCTGGCGCGGAGAAACTTTTGCTCTCCGGAGCGTTTGCGGCCATGCGATTGACCGCCAGCGCGCCGGAGGAGGCGTCTTGCCTGACGCGGAGTTCCGTGCCGGCCACGAGGCGATCGAGCGCCTCCCGCGCGGTGAGTTCTCCGCGCAGGGCGTTGGTCTGCACGCCGCGCACCCCGTCGACGGCATAGATGATCTGCTCACCCGACTGCTCGGAGAAACGTTTCAGCGTCACCGCGGCGTCGCCGGCCGGGAGCTGGTAATTTTTCTTCGAGATCTCGGCCGCCGAGGCACCGGCCGTGAAAATCAGGACAAGCGCAAGTGCGGCGGTCCACAGGCTGCGCAGAAGTATGCAGGGTTTGGTCATGGGGAGGAAGGGAGGTTCGGAACAGAATTGGGGAAGTTGAATCGACCGCCGACGCGTCTCTGTCAAAAAAATATAGGAATATCCGGCGGCCGCAGCCTATTTCTGGTAACGCAAAACGAGCGCCCCATCCGCGCGAAGCTGGGCCGACACGCCAAAGCTCGCTTCGAGCAGGCAGACAAATGCATCGACGTTGTCGGCACGGAAACTTCCGCCCACGCTTAGGCGTCCGGCCGGAGCGGCGCCGCTCGAGAAGGGACTGGATGGCTTGGGTCAAGCGTGCGAGTTCCTCGCGACGGCCGACAATCTCCGACACCGCAGGGACATCATCAAAGACGAACTGCGCGGCGGTTTCCGTCCGAGCATCGCGGCCAATTTTTTTGCCGGCGCACCTGATCGAGGACGAGATGGCGGGACGTCGTGAAGAGCATCCCCTTGAGCGATGCTACCGGGGCGGTCACCCGCGCCTGCCACACCCGCGAAAAAGGCTCCGGCACCAGATCGTTCGAATCGGTCGGCGAAGGAAACCTGGCCCGCAACCATCGCCGCAAGATCGCGGCATGGGGCAAAAATTTTCATAAAACCAGCGATCGGGATAATCGGGCGAAGCACGCATGCTTCGCGCTCAGCAAGCTCCGCGCGGCGATTACGGTCAGCCTTCCGCTCCAGGGGGGCCAGGTAAAATTATTCGGATTCGAGTGGTCGTGATCTACCGCGTTATCGCTGGCGGTTTCGGTCTCCTAATCGAGCGCTTTTTAAATCATGATCCCAGCCAGCGGTCACGACGCGTGGTCGGGGTTGAGTCAGTCCGCTCGAGCGTGCCGAGCCGCAGGCTTGGCCCGCTCAAAATGCGTGGAAGGTTCCGGCGTTCCCGCCAAGAGATTGGTGCGGAGCCTATCTCGGTCGGCGGTGCGAGTCGGCGGGCGCGCAGGCTTGCTGAATGGGAAGATTCGGCCTTGTTGATGCTCTCTTTATGACTCTGTCCTATGAAGTGATTTGCGACGCCCTCGCGCGGCAGCCTCTTTTTGAGGATAAGACGTGGCAGCTTTCCCCGGAGGCGTGGCCTCTGACGACGGCGCAACACTCGGAGCTGACGGCGATCGGCGAGGCGTGCTTTGAGTTCCACCAAGCGCTGGAGACGCTTTATCTGAGATCAGCCGCCGGCAAAAATCTTCTACGCAACAAATCCCTGCTCGCGCCTTGGGTGGCCGAGTATCTGGACCGGGGAAAACCAGCGGCCTTAGTGACGCACGCTCGCGATCCCAGAAATCGCGGCATGTTTCCCCCTGTTTTGCGTCCCGATCTGTTGCTCACCGATGAAGGATTTGCCCTGACCGAGCTTGACGCGGTGCCGGGAGGAATCGGTTTGACGGCCTTTTTAAATCGCTTGTACGGCGGTGTGGGCGCGGCCGGAGATTACGCCTCGGGGGGAAAGGTGGCTGTTGGCGCCGGCTCAAGCCGCTCGGATATTCTCGGAGCCGACGACGCCATGATCAGCAATTTTTATGCGTCATTGGCGGCGCTGCGGCCCGCGCTACGCAACCCGCTGATCGCGCTCGTGGTCAGCGATGAGGCGTCGACCTATCGGCCTGAGATGCTCTGGCTGGCCCACCAGCTCCAACTGCAGGGCAAGCGGGTGTTTTGCTTGAAACCGGAGGACCTGTTCCCACTCGAGAACGCGCTGTTCTTTGATTCGGAGGGTAACCCAGAGAAAATCGATATCATTTATCGTTTTTTCGAGTTGTTTGATTTGGAGAATATTGTGACGCAGCGATATATTTTTGAGGCGTGGGCGGCCGGCGAAGTCGCGATTACTCCGCCGATGCGTCATTTTCAGGAAGAGAAGTTAGCGCTGGCGCTTTTCCATCATCATCTGCTGGTCGATTTTTGGGCCGAGGCGCTGAGTGGGCCCGCGCGGAAACTTTTACAGAATCTGATTCCGGCTTCCTGGGTGTTGGATCCGACCCCGCTGCCGCCGGGAGCGGTGCTGGACGGCCCGCGAGTGGGCGGTCGTCCGCTCGGGCGTTGGGAGGACCTGAGCGGGGCGTCCCAGAAGGAACGCGATTTAATTATCAAGATCAGCGGCTATCATGCGACGGCTTGGGGGGCGCGCAGTGTGGTTTTGGGGAGTGATTGTGCGCGGCAAGCATGGGAGCGCGGAATTTCGGCAGCGTTGGCGCTCGCCCCGTCGAATTTACATATCATGCAGACTTACCGGAAACCACGCCGGCTGGAGCATCCCGTTTTTGCACCTTGCTTAGGTGAGGAGCCGCGGCCAGCGCCGCTCGCGGCCGTCCCGAAGTCGGGCCGCTTGCGGCTCTGTCCCTACTATTTTCTCGTGGATGGGAGGCCGCGCTTATCAGGAGCCTTGGCGACTTTTTGTCCCCCGGATAAGAAAATCATTCACGGAATGCAAGACGCCGCCTTGCTTCCCTCTAGGGTTTTGTCCTTAAACGATTCTCGTGTGTTCTCTCGTTAGGATTTTTCCTCCGTTACCGCTTTCTCCTCATCACTGCGTCCGATTGGCGGCGGCTTTGATGATGGCTGGGGCGGCGGGTGGCCGTTTGCAGGCTCAAGCTGAAATCGGTCCACTTTTGGCGCGGGCGGGGCAGGGCGATCCCGATGCGGTCAACGCCTTGGCGAACGCTTACGCCCAGGGCAAGGGTGTGCCGCAGGATATGGCGGAGGCGCTGCGCCTCTATCGACAGGCGGCCGACCGAGGGTCCGCCTCCGCGCAGTTTAACTTGGGCATGATGTATGAATTGGGCCGCGGGGTAGCGCCAGACGCGGCGACCGCCTTCAGTTATTATTTAAAGGCGGCCGAGCAAGGATTTGCGCCCGCGCAATTTAACGTCGGCAACATGTTCGCCAATGGGTTGGGGGTGAAGCAGGATTATTTTGAGGCGGCTTTATGGTTTCGACAGTCGGCGGAGCGCGGCGTGCCGGAGGCCCAGTATAATCTCGCGCTGGCCTATGAATTGGGGCGCGGCGTCGGGAAAGATGAGGTCGCCGCCCAGCGCTGGTATCGGGCCGCGGCAGAACTTAAGTATCCAAGGAGTCAGTACAATCTGGCGATTATGCTCGAGGAGGGCCGAGGGGGCGCGCCGGATACGAAGGCGGCGCTCGATTTTTACCGCGCGGCGGCGCTGCAAAATTTCGCTCCAGCCCAGAATAATCTCGGTATTTTGCTAGCGGAAGGCCGGGCGGGGCCAGCTGACCTCATTGATGCCTACACGTGGTTGGCCTTATCGGTTGAAAACGGCGCGAAGGTTACTGGGCGGGACATCCTGGCGCGGCAAATCTCACCAGCCCAACTCGCTGAGGCCCAATCCCGGATGGTTAGACTGCGCGTTCAACTGGGCCTGCGAGAGCCCGGCGCGAGCACTGCGCTCGCGGGCGTTTCCTCTGGCGGTCGAGCGGTGGCGGTTGATGCCACTCAAGAGGCTTTGCCGAGCCTCTCGGCTACTCCCCCCGCAACGCCGTTGGCCGGGCAGCCGGCGCTCCCGATACCGGTGTCGTTGGCTCAAGCTGAGCCGGCGCTGGTCACGGCCGCGCCCGCTCCCGGAACGAAGCGGGTCGTCGATGCCCCCAGGGTCGCGACGGGCGGCACGGATGCTGCGCGGCCAGGGGTGGTTGATAACCCCGGCATCGTGGAGAAGTTGATGAGCGACAACGCCCGCCTTAACGAAGAGGTGAAGCGATCGACCGTGGAGTTGGCCCAATACGGCCGGCAATTGCGAGTGGCTTTAGCAGCTGCCGCGAGTGGATCTTCGCCGAGTCGGAATGCCCCTGTCATAGACCCGGAAAAAACGCCCCAAGCGTTGGCGCGCGCGCGGGAGCTCGATCAATTACGTTTGGCTAACGAAAAACTGTTGGGCGAGAATCGTCGCCTGCAGGAGGCGCCGGCCAGTGCTCCTCCCGCGGGCGCGACCGCGGTCCAGTGGGCGGGCGCGCAGGCCGAGATCACGCGGTTACGTGCGGAGAACGAGAAATTGCCGCATCTGAACGCGGTGGCGCGAGAGTTGCCGGTGTGGCAGGAACGGGTGGCGAAGGCGGAGCAGGCGCTCGCGACCACCGAGCAACAGCGCGAGGCCTTGGCGTTGGCCAAAGGGGTTCTCGAGCGGCGCGTGGTTGAGGTGGAGGCGAAGACGTCCGGGCCCGCGACGCCAGAGCAACTGGCACCCATGCGCGCCCAGTTGACGGAGGCGATGACGGCGACAGCAACGGCCCAGCAGGCCGCGGCCGCGCTGAATACTCAGTTGGAAGAGGTGCGCCAGACGACCGCGGCGGCGGCGGCAGAGAAAACGCGCCACGCGGAAACGTTAAAGACCTTGGAAGCCGCGAACGCGGTGGCGCGAGAAGAGGCCGCTCAGGTGACTGAGCTCAAGCGCATGCTGGCCCAGGCGCAGGCGACGGAGGAGGCGGGTCGCCTCGCGCTGGCGGGCGTACGTACCCAACTGGCCCAAGCGGCGCTCTCTGCGGCGGAAAACGCGCGGGCGGGTGAGGCTTTGGCCGGTGCACGCGAAGCCCTGCGGAAGGCCGACGAGCGGGGGCTCTTGGCGCGTGAAGATCGTGATCGGGTGGCCGCTGACTTAGCGTTGAAAAACGAAGCGTTGGAGAAGCAACAGGTGGCGGCGACAACCGCAAATGTCGCGCAGGAATTATTGACGAAGCGACTGGTGGAAGCGACGCGCCAACTTGCGGAGTCGTCGTCGGAGCGTGATCGCTTGAAGGAAGCTGGGCTGGCCGAGGCGGACCTCGCGAGCAAGCACGCCGCGCTGCAAGCGGAGTTGGTCGCAGCGAAAAAACAGGTGACCGAGGGCAGTCTGGCGGCGGCGCAACTCGCCGAAGTTTCCTTGCGCCTTGCGGCCATCACAGGGGAGCGCGATCGCTTGGTGTCTTCGCAGGAGGCGTATGGCACGGAGCGCGGCACAGTCGAGAAATTGAGTGCTCAGCTGGAAGCGGCGAGCAAGACGATCGCGGAGCTGAGTGCGCAGGGGGACAGTCTCCAAAAAGATCTCGAGGTCTCCAAGCAAAGCGCGGCGGCCGCGCTTGCCGCTCAGTTGGCGGCGGTCAAGGCGGGCCCGACTGATGGCGTGCGTCTGGAGATGGCAACGCTCCAGAATCAAGTGCGTTCGCTCGAAACCTTGCTGGATGATGATCGGAAAAATGCCGCGCGAGAAATGGCGACAGTGGCGACCTCCCTCCAGAGTGCGCGGGAAACCAATCGATCTTTGATCGAGGCGAATCGATCCTTTTTACAAGCGCGGAGCTCGGAGGAATCCGCGCTCAAGGCCGAGCTTGACCAGGGGAATGGCCGTTGGCAATCCGCCCAGGCTGAGTTGGAGAAGATTCGCACCGAGCAGGCGCGGCTCGCGGCTGAATTAGAGTTGCGTAACCGTGAATTGGATACGTCAAAATCGGTCGGCAAGGGACTGGCGCAGGAACGCGATAACTTGCGTGGTCAGGTCGAGGACATGTTCAACCGCCTATCGGCCACCGAGCGCCAGATGGCACCATTGCAGGCCCTCGTCGATGGGACCCGAGAGGAGTTAGCCAGGGCTCGTGTGGAAAATGCCGGATGGTCGGCCAAGGTAGCCGATGCTGAGAAAGCGGCCGTCCAGCAGGGCATGAGTGTCGCGGCGTTGACGGATTTTAACGATAAAAATACCGTGGAAAAGTCGGCCTTGGTGAAAGAGCTGGGTGAGTTGAGAGAGCGCGCTGACCGCGCCCAAGCCGAGCTGGGGTCGGTGCAATCGCAGCTGCGCGAGAGCCGCCAAGCGGGCCGAGACCAAGCCAACGTGATTACCGCCGCAGCCGGTGAGCAGCAGAGGTGGCAGCAACAGGTGCAGGAGTTGAATGCGCAGGTCGCTGATCAGCGGGCCGAGCGCGAGCGCCTCAAAGCGGTCGCGGCGATGGCGGAGGCACGTTTTGCCGAAATGACCGAGATCAAATCACAGCTGAGCCAGTCGCAAAAAGCGGCCGATCAGTTCAGCGGGACCGTGGCTGAGTTGACGGGCCTGAATCAGAAATTGGCGGGAGAAAAAAGCACGGCGGAGCGGCAACTGGCGGACGCTCGGCAGTTTTCTGCGGGCGTGACTACCGAGCTGGAAGAGATGAAGCTCAGGCTCTCGGCTGGTGGCAAGGCCACCGAAGCCCAGATCGCTTTGATCAATGAGCTGGGGGTGAATAATGAGAAACAGCAGAACCAGCTGAAGGCCGTCGGGGAGCAGGTGATCGCACTGCGAGCCGACCAAGCGCGGACGCTGGCGGCGGAGGAAACGGTGACCGCGCTCCGTGTGGAGACGGCGGATTTGCAGCGGCGTCTGGCGCAAACCCTGAAATCGGCGGAAGAGGCCGCGAGCGCGGTCCGAGTGGAGACGGCGGATTCGCAGCAGCGGCTGCTCCAGGCCCAGAAGACGGCGGAAGCTGCGGGTGCGACCGTGGCGGAGTTGACAGTTGCTCAGGAAAAACTTTCGGGCGAGTGGAAGGAATTGCAGAAGGAGTTGGTGGCGTTGCGTCTCGATCAGAGCCGCTTGGCTCAAAGCGAGACCGCCCGGCAACAGGCTGAACAAAAAATGGCGGATCTGAGCGCTGCTGCGGAGCAATTGTCCTTGGCGCAACGGGATTTGGCCGCGTCGCGGGTGGAAATTACCCGTTTGAATGAGACGGTGCAGGCACTCGATCGGGATCGCACCACCCGCGTGGCGCAACTGCAGCAGGAAAATAGCGCGATGGGCGCTCGGTTGCGCCAAGCTCAGGGGACGCTTGATCAGATTGCATCCGCAGCGCGGATGATGAACGGCGGGACACCCACTGCGGCGCCCTTGCCGCCCGTGCCCACGGCAGCGGGGGCGGCGGTCGTGCCGACCGTGGCTCCCCGCATTCACGCGGTGACGGAAGGCGATTCACTTACGCGGATCAGCATGCGCTACTATGGGACGAGCAACCGGTGGCAGGAGATTTACGATGCGAACCGAGAACTCCTGAAAGGTGAGAATGTCCTCCGACCGGGGCAGCGGCTGAAAATTCCCTGAAGCATGCCTTCTTTGGTGAAAGGCGTGGGGTAGATCGTGTAGTCTGAGTGTGACTTGAAGGGGGAATTTTTCCGCAGCCGCGAGCGGTAATCCGTCCGCTCGCTGGTGCTCGGAGCACCTGGCCAATTAAAGCCTGAGTCTCTAAAAAATGGCTATATTGAGGGAACGGAGCGCCGCGACCGTTCGATCATACCCAAGCTGATGGGTGAATTTTTGCGCTCGCCGAGTACGTTTCGGCTGGGCGCGTTGGCGAGTGCGCACCGAGCGAAATAGTTTTCCGGGGTTGATGGCGTCTCAGGCTTGAAACTAAGAGAACGATCCGGGCAAGAGATCGGTTTGACGCTACGGGAGCAGGCGTGTTTTCAGGCTCGGGGAGCCTTAATCACCCGACGGTATGTAGATCCGCCGTGGTCACTCCCGACCCGTTTGCTGGCGCCTGCCTTTTTGGGCACCGCGTTTCTGCTGCGGGAAAGAGCGCGTGGCAATTCAGCCGTCCCCCCCCTCTCTAACATTTTTTAATCACCCGCCCAGCGGCGGTCGCCGGTGGCAGGGAGCGGGCGACTTTGTTCGGGCTCCTGCCAGTCGACGGTGATCGGAGCCGGGTTGCGGCGTTATTTTTTACCGTGTTGCTCGGCGTAATGGCGCGCGAGCAGATCGTGACCGAAATCACCTTTGAAATCGCGCACCGTCGAGTGTACATGGTTGCCGTTACCTTGGGAGTTATCGAATTCGATGAGGAAGGTGGGGCCTTGTAGCCGGTAGTAAGTCTGCTGGCTGCGATCGAGACCACCGGCCCAAGCAAACGTGATTTTTTCGAGACCCGTGGCCGTGGCGGCGGCGAAGGCGTCGGCGGCGAGCTCAGGGCGAGCGCGGCCGAGGTAGAGCTTTACGAGGGCGATGAGTTTCTCGCGCTGGGCTGGGTTGAGCTGAGTGGCCGCGATACCGACGGGTGAAAGTGGGCTCACGCGCTTGTCGTTCTTCGTGACGATTTCGGTGAGGGCTTTCTCTGCAAAAATGGCGATTTTTTTCTGGGCCGCATCCAAGGAGTTAATCAGGGCGAGGCCGAGGTCTTCTTCCTCGCCGAGGACGCGTTCCCCCTTGCGTGGTCCTTGCCTCACTTCAGCTGGGTTGGTGCCCATAAAGGCGGGCGCAAAAAATACATGTTTGCCGTCAACGACCGTGAAGTTGAAAGACATATGATGCCCCTCAAAGCGCCAGCCCCACGATTTGTTACCAGCCGGCTCTCCGAAAATGGTGATGAAATACATCGTCGGGTTTCGCCGACCGGCAGGCTTATCGTTTTCGAGTTCCTTCAGAAGTATCTCGAGTTGCATGATCGCGCTGGCTTTGGCGACGCCGCTCGGACTGAGGCCGGTCCGGAGTAAGGCGAAGCCGAGGGCGGCTTGTTCCGTGGACATTTTTTTCAGGGGCAGACCATGGCGCTCGATCGGCACGAAATTCCAGTTTTCGCGTTCGGCGTCGGTGAGCGGGTAGATCGCCTCTTTTCTCTGTTCGGCGGTGAGCGTAGCGAGCAGTTGATTGGCGGCGGCGACCATGTCGGCGGCCGCCTCGTGAGCGCGCGCCCAGGGCGCGGAGATCGCTAGCGTGAGAATGAGGAGGAGATTAGGGGTGAAACGCACGGTTCGGTTAAGCACGATAGCGCGGCGCGCTGCAAGGTCAGAGCGGCGATCAATCTTGGATTCCCGAACCCGTAAAAAAATCCGCGTGGCCGCGAGGACCAGTGGCAGGTGCGCGCGACGGCAGGTGCGCGCGACGTCCCCAGCGCGCAGCATTTGGGCTGCCCCCACCGCGCAATGTCAGGTGTGCGCGACGGCAGGTGCGCCCGACGGCGGGGGGGCGGCCGGGCGGCTGCGGCGGGTGGTGAGAAAGGGCGAGAGGCTGAACGCGTTGTGCGAAAGGGTTGCGCCTGCGGAAATGTCCGCTTTGGTGGAGTTAATGGATTCTGCTCTCTCTGATATTGCTCAGGCGCCAGCGGGTGCGCCCTCGTCGGTGCTTTCGGCTGCGCCAAGCCCCGTAGCGGGAGTGGAGGGTGTGCGCGAAGGCAACGAGCGGCTGGTGCTATTCACTGAGTCGGCGGGGCGGAAGGTGGCGAGCCTGGTGGCTCGTGAAAAGCAGGGCGACTTTCTGCGTGTCGCGATCAGTGGAGGGGGGTGCAATGGGCTCAGTTACAAGATGAAATTTGTGGCGCTTCCGAAGCGCGGGGACATTCTGGTGCGGACGGGCGGCGTGGCCGTGGTGGTCGACAGCAAGAGCGCGCTTTATCTGAAGGGCACGCACGTTGATTACTCGCACGCACTCGTGGCGGGTGGTTTCAAATTTTCAAATCCGAACGCGAAGGCGAGTTGTTCTTGCGGGGAGAGTTTTAGCATTTAGCGGACGGAGCGGCGGCCCGACGTCTGGAATTCACGGCGGACTTTTGCAAAGACCGGCTCAGAAAGTGGATCGTGCGCTCCGGGCGCTTTCTGCTGTCGGCATAAAACTAACCGAGCGCGGAGCGCACGTTCCACCCTTTCGCGCTTCAGGTGCCGAGGAAAAAAATCCGCCGTGGTCTGAAATTACGACGGCTGAAATAACCCTTGCCCCCGTCGGTTTTTTGCTCACAAACAAGCTTTTTAGTCCTTCGTCATAACTCTTATTGATGGCCACTTCGTTCCCTTCCGCTGGCGCCAGCCGCCCAGGCTCCTATCAACGTCGCAATGTCGACCCGTTCGCGGCCATTCGCCGCAATCATCGCATCAAGACCCCGACAGTTCGGGTAATTTCTCCAGAGGGCAAGCAACTGGGGATTTTGGATACGGCGAAGGCCGTGAATCTTGCACTGGAGAATGGCTTGGACTTGGTCGAGGTGGCGCCGAATGCGACCCCGCCCGTCTGCCGCATCATGGATTTCGGCAAGTATGTTTACGAGGAGCAGAAGAAGCACTCGAACGCGAAATCGACGGCGAGCAAGATCAAGGAAATCGAGTTTACCGCGCGCATTGAGCAGCATGATTTCGAGACCAAGTTGCGGCACGCCGAGCAGTTTCTCGATCACGGGAATAAGGTGAAGATGCGTCTCAAGTTTCGCGGACGCGAAATGGCGCACACCGAGTTGGGCTTTAATGTGATGAAGCGCGCCGTGGCGGATCTGCTCGGGATGGGGCACCCGGATGCCGAGCCCAAGTTAATCGGCCGGAATATCCACGTGATGCTCACGCCGTTGCCAGTGAATAAGCGCAAACCGAAGTTCCATCAGCCCGATGAGAATCGCGCTGAGCACGATCCCAACGATCCAAGTCAGCAGGGCAATGGCGACAGCGAGGATGATTCGGCCGCAGATTCCGATTCGAAGTGAACGTTTGGCCGCCCGCGGGTTTGGCGGCGGGGTTATTGTTCTGCAGGTGCCTGTTTTTTTTCGTCAGTGCGGAGCTGCCGGCGCAGGAGCCTTCGCGGGCCGCCCCCTCTCGGCCTGGTGCGCCCGCGCCCGTCGTGCCGGAGGTCCCCTTGGCCCTCAAAAAAATCGGCGGGCGTGATTACGTGAAACTGGCCGATTTCGGCGGTCGGCTGGGACTGTCGCTGACGCTGAGCGAACGGGGGAAGCAGGCGACGCTCGCCGGTCCGAGAGGGCGCGTCGTGGTGGAGCGAGATGGGCGTGAGGCGCTTGTGGAGGGTCTGCGGGTGTTCTTGGGTGATCCCGTGGTGGAGTCGGCTGGGGCGTTGTATCTCAGCCGCGTGGATGCAGATCTGAGTTTGGCGCCGCTGTTGCAACCGGGGCGTGGGGTGGCGGCGCCGGCGCCGGTAAAAGTCGTGGTGTTGGACCCTGGGCACGGGGGCAAAGACAACGGGACGAGCGCGCTGGAGAAAACCTACGCGCTGGATGTGGCCCGGCGGGTAAAAAAAGGATTGGAGAGTGCGGGGTTTAGCGTGGTTCTTACGAGGGAGAGCGATAGCTTTCTTGAGTTGACTCAGCGTACGGTTATTTCGAATACCGCGCGGGCGGATCTCTTCGTGAGTATTCATTTTAACGCGTTGCCGCGTGACAACAAAACTTCCGGGGTCGAAGTTTTTACCTTTGCGCCGCCCCTGCAACGTTCCACGAATTCATGGAGCCCGCGTGAGCCGAATGACGCGGAGCGGACTGCGGCGCCGGTCAATCGACACGATCATTGGAGCGCGGTGTTGGCCCATGCCGTGCATCGGCGCTTTGTGCTGGATCTGAAAACGTTCGATCGTGGAAAAAAGCTCGCGCATTGGGGGGTATTGCGAGGCTTGGATTGCCCCGGTGTCTTGATTGAGTGCGGTTTCTTAACGAGTACGGCGGAAGCTCGGAAGATTGGCACGCTGGAGTATCGCCAGCAGCTTGCCGCGGCCTTGGTGGCGGGTATTAGTGATTACAGTACGAGGCTAGCGGGTGTGAGTCGCGCCGCTGCTGGGGGGCGGGCGGGGGGGCCGGGGCGGGCTCCGTAGCCGTTTCTGGGCCGGGGTGAATGCGCCTGGCGGCGCCGGCAGGAGCGCTGGCCGGGTGAGATCTCACCACGGGCGTTGCTGAGATCAGCCGATGGGCAGGCCGTCCAACCGCTCGGCCGAAGATCTTGCCTCCCGCAAAGGCGAATGGCACGCTGATAGAAATTTAAACATGTGCATACGTCTTTCATTTTTAGCGATCGGAGCGGTGGGGTTGTTGACGTGGCCGGTGCGAGCTTGGGACGCCGTTTGCCACAGTTTGGTGAGCCAACTCGCGCTGGCCGCCTTGCCCAAGGATTTCCCTGATTTCGTGCAAGGGCCGGCCGAGGCCGAGCGGATCGCTTTTTTAGCTAATGTGCCGGATCGTTGGCGCAGCGTGGATCCGTGGTTGCGGCAATCGGGCGGGAGTTGGACGGATCATTTTTTTGATGTGGAACAGATTGCTGACGCGGGTCTCGATATACGGCGGGTATCGTCGCTTCGTTATGATTTTGTGGTTTCGTTTGCGGCGGGCCGAGCGGCGAATATCGCCAAGTTTCACGAGATTGATCCGGCGAAAAATAGTGATCACACGCAGGAGTGGCCCGGTTTTTCGCCCTGGGCCATGGCGGAATATTATCACAAGTTGCGGGCCGCGATTTCTTCTTGGAAGGCGTTTGTTGAGGTGGGCGGGACCGATGGGGAGATTTTCAACGCGCGCGCGGATATCGTGAACATGATGGGGATACTCGCTCACTACGTGGGTGACTCTGCGCAGCCCCTGCACACGACGGTGCACTATAATGGATGGAGCGGCGCCAACCCCCAAGGCTATACCGTCTGGCGAGGATTTCACTCGTGGATCGATGGCGGCTTCGCGGCTAAGGCGCAGCTCAAACTCCCGGAGCTGCGCGCGCGCGTCACCCCGGCGGAGCCGATCAGGGTCATGGCGCGGAGTGATGGTCGCGATCCATTTTTTGTAGCGATGCTGGAGCATGTGATCGCTCAGAATGCGCGGGTGGAGCCGTTGTACGTTCTGGAAAAAGCCGGGCTATTGGGCCATGGCGCCCAAGCGATCACGGCGGAAGGACGGGCTTTTATTTCGGAGCAGTTGCTGGTGGGTGGGCAGATGTTGGCTTGCGTCTGGTTGACGGCCTGGCAGTCGGCACCGGTCGACACCTATTTACGGACGCAACTGGGTAAGCGGGCCGATCCCGTGCGCTCGCGCAAGCCCGCCTCGCCATGAAGTGGGCAGCGCTGGGCTGGGTGGCGCTCGGTGGCGGGCTCGGCTCGGTGATCAGGGCGCTGGCTGGTCAGTTGATTCCGGCGGGCCGGCTCCCGTGGGCGACGGTCTTGGTGAATGTGGCGGGTTCCTGCTTGATCGGTATTTTGATGGCGAGGTTCGCCCTGCTTGACTCGGGTGAAAGTGGGCGTGCGCATAGTTTTTGGGTGGTGGGCGTGTGCGGTGGCTTCACGACTTTTTCGACGTTCAGCTGGCAGACGATTGAGCAGATGCAGAAAGGGAATTGGACTGGGGGAATTTTGAACGTGGTGATTTCGCTGGCGGGATGCCTGGGGGCGACGTGGCTGGGGTGGCGACTCGCGCGATGAAAGGTGGCTACTGGTGCGCCGTCGTCGGGATTTGGGCGGCGGTGGTCGGATGGGCCGGAGAGTCGCCGCGGGCGGAACGGGTGATTTTAGTGGCGAACCTGACCGACGCGG
Organism: Opitutus sp. GAS368; assembly: GCA_945903465.1. GTDB lineage: Bacteria > Verrucomicrobiota > Verrucomicrobiia > Opitutales > Opitutaceae > ER46. The sequence goes on along the minus strand of CAMDOF010000006.1, from coordinate 50,888 downwards.
ATTCGGTCCGGATTGCTCGGCATTATGCGGAAGCGCGCGGAGTGCCGATGGCCAATATCATCGCGCTGCGCTTGCCGAATGCAGAAGAAATCACTTGGCCGGAATTTATTAGCGCGCTCTGGCAGCCTTTGTTGACGCAGCTCGTGGCAGCACGGTGGATTGATGCTATCCCGATGGCGCTGACCGATGGTTTAGGTCGGCAGAAAATGGCGGTGTCCGGTCATCGGATTGAGGCCTTGGTCATTTGTCGTGGAGTGCCTTTGAAAATTGCGCATGCCGCTGAGTATTTTTCGGAAGTTCTCCCGCTCACGAAGCGGCGGGAGTTTCGTACGAACGCCGGCTCGGTGGACTCGGAGCTCAGCCTGCTGGCTCGGTCTAATTATCCGATTACAGCTTTTGTGGAGAATCCTTTGTTTGCGAACGACCGCCCATCGGCGGCAGCACTCGGTGAGGTCATTCGGGTCGCGCGCTTAGATGGGCCGACCGCGGAGGCGGCGAACAGTTTGGTGGATCGTGCGGTCGCGGCGGAGCGGACGGGGCTGCTGGGCCGGGCGTACGTGGACATTGCTAATCGTGACGACATAGGTGATCCGTGGTTGGAATCGGTCGCGGCGCAGTTGGCCGCGCTGGGTTTTGCCCCGGCTGTGGACCGGTCTGATTCGACGATGCTGGCCACGGCGCGGATCGATGCGCCCGTCCTTTATTTTGGTTGGTATGCTGAAAACGTGGAGGGCCCGTTTGCGCTGCCTGGTTTTCGTTTTCCTCCAGGTGCGATTGCCCTCCATATTCATAGTCATTCGGCCAGCTCGCTGAGAGTGAGCGATCGTGGCTGGGCGGGGCCTTTCGTGGCGCGAGGGGTGACCGCGACGTTGGGAAATGTTTACGAACCCTACCTCGAGTTGACGCATCAACCTCATTTGTTTTTGCGGGCGTTGGCGCGCGGGTCGACCTTGGCGGAAGCGGCCTATTATTCGATCAAGGCGCTGAGTTGGCAGGGTGTGTTGATTGGCGATCCCTTGTATCGTCCATGGACGGTGTCGTGGGCGGCGCAGATGGAGAATTTTTTGAAATTGCCAGAGGAACTTGCGGGGTATGCGACGTTGCGGAGGATGCGCGAGTGGGCGGCAGCGGGGCGAGGGGAGGAGGCGCTTGCCTGGGCCGCGAGTTTGCAACGCGAGCGGCCGCACTTAGCGGTCGGGGTTGAGTTGGCGCGCCAGTGGTCGGCGGCGGGCGATCTTGGCCGCGCGGGTCAGGCGCTGGGTTTCGTGCGCTTGCGCCAAGGATTTTCATTGAACGAGGCGGCCTTGGCGCGCGAAGCCGCGCTTCGTCTAGAGCAGTGCGGTCGGCCGCAGCTCGCGCTGGAGGTGTGGCAGGTCTTGCTCGCGGGCGCCTCGTGCCCGCCTGCGCTGAAGATCGCCTGGCTGCCGGAAGCACGGCAGAGGGCGCTCGCGGTCGACCTGCCGCTGGTGGCGGCGGCCTGGCAAACCGAGTGGAATAGTTTGATCTCAGCGGCCGCGGAGAAATCACGCCCAGCCGCCGCCCCTTGAGGAATCAGACTTTATCGACGATCCGATCGGCGAGCCCGTAGGCGATCGCTTCGGGCGCGGTGAGATAAAAATCGCGATCCGTATCGCGGTTGATGATCTCCATGGGCTGGCCCGAGGCATTGGCGAGGATTTGATTCAATTCTAGGCGGAGTTTTTCCATTTCCTTAGCCTGAATATTGATGTCGCTGGCGGGTCCGATCATCCGCCCGGAAATTAATGGTTGGTGAATCAGGACGCGCGCGTGCGGGTAAAGCAGGCGGCGTCCCTTGGGGGCCCCGCTCAGGAGAATCGAGCCCATCGACGCCGCCATACCGGTCACGACCACCGTAATCGGCGACGTAACAAGCTGCATCGTATCGTAAATGGCCATGCCAGCGGTGATTGATCCACCAGGTGAATTAATGTAGAAGGTGATGTCTTTACCCGGTTCATCTGACTCGAGATACAGCAGCTTCTCGGTCAGGTCTTTAGCGGTTTCATCGGTGACGGCGCCCCAAAGGAAAATCTTTCTCTGCTGGAGGAATTTCTTTTGAATCAACAGGGCGACCGGAGTGTTGCGCTGGGCGCGGCGTTCGCTTTGGGGGGTCTCTTCGTCGTCGTCATCGTCATCAAGACGCGGCAGTGGGGCGGAGAGGCTGGGTTGAAGATTTCCAAAATGCATAGAGCGGAAAAGTTGAGGGGGTTGGGGCGATTGGCAAGTGCGGCATCATGGGGGATCACGCGTTCCCCGGGTGGCACCTGGGTACTCTGATTGGCGTCGCGTCAGCGCTCGCGGGGCGAAACGCGAGGCTGGTTGCCTTGATGGCTGGGGGCGTGGACGGGTTGGGCGATGCGGGCCTAGCGGTGAGTGGCGGTGGGGCGGTGGGTGGAGGGGAGATGGTGGCGCGGTCGGTTATTTCGGTGAGGATTTATTCCAGATCGCCAGGGTGTCGGGCGAGCCTTGGGCTCGGACGCCGTTGTCGTTGAGAATTTCCTCGGTGGCGGCGATCATTTCTTGGCGGGGAAAGACGGGGGTCTCGAATTTTTTGCCCGCGAAATCGAAGATGATAAACTCATCGGTGGCATCGCGCAGGGTGGCGACCAGATGGTTCAGGTTTTTGATTTTCGTGCCGTTCACCGAGGCGACGACACGAGTCTGAGCTTGGGAATATCCTTTGGAGAGTTTGTGAGGGAAGAAGGGTGACGATACTACGACGAGTTCCTCGTCGGGGAAGGCGGGGCGGTCGGCGAGCCGCGTAGACAAGGGGCTCCCGATGGCGGCGAGAGAACCGGCGGCTTTGCTGAGACCGGAGAGAAAATGTTGAGTGGCGTGGGAAAAAACCAGGGGGCCGTAGACGAAGTACGAGGGGTACTGACCGGCGAGGTCAGGCATAACCAGCGGGCGGCGGGGCGGCACCGCGAGCTCCACATTGATTTTTTGGCCGGCCCGCACCAAGGTGAGGGGCACGCGGTTAGCCTTCGCGATCTTTTGGATCAAATATTGGAAGCGGACACGGATCGCACCGACCTTGACCATCCCCTCGTTGTCGATGGGTTGGTCGCCGATGTGGGTGAGAATGTCCCACGGGCGGAGCGGATAGGCGGGATCGTCTTGGTCCGCCTCGGTGACAATCATGCCATCGACGCCGCGGTCGACCTTGAGGAAGCGGCGGAGGGCGGGGTTCTCGAAAGTTTGGAGGGCGTCGAACATCCCAGGTTTGCCGTCGTAGTGGCCGTCGGCGGCGTCTTGCAGGAAGAGTTCGATTTCCTCGCACGGAATAATGTAGCCGATGTTATCGCCGCCGCCGAGACGGCTGAAAGCGACCCCGATCATCTTATCATCGGCGACGGCCGGACCGCCGCTGTTACCGGGGTTGATCGCGGCGTCGATTTGGATGCGGAGGCCGGATGTGGAAAAATTGTAAGAAGTGAACTCGAGGCGGGAGACGATTCCCTTGGTGATGGAGAGGTTGGTGCCTCCGGCGGGGAAGCCGTAGACGAGGACCGCATCTTTGACGGCGGGTAGCAGGGTGGCGCGGGGCAGAGGGGGGCGGATATCAAAAAACGATTCGTCGTCGAGCTTCAGAATCGCGAGGTCGATACCGGGAGCGATCGTCTCGACGGTCGCGGAAATTTTATCTCCGGAAGCGTTGGCCTGAACCTGGACCTGGCTGGCGTAAAGGACGACGTGGGCGTTCGTGAGGATGCGTTTCCCCTCAATAATGACGCCAGTGCCGGTGCCTTCCCGCGGAGCTTGTTTCGTCCACGGTTTGTAAGGATCAGGGTAGCGGGCGGTCGCGAAAATTTTAACGACCGAGTTTTCGACGGTCGGTGTTTGCGCGGCGGCCTCTGGGGCTTTGGCCTGTGCCGCCGCGAGCGCGGCGCCGGTCAGGAGAAAAGAGAGGCAAAAAAAGGGGGTAGCCCCGCGGGCGCGGCGAAGTTGCATAGTGAGAAAACAACGGGCGATAGGACGGAAAGCCACTTGCAATACAGGAAATCGGATTTTTTTGGAAGGGTTTGCTGGCTTGCAAAGCGAGAACCGACCATCCGTGAATCGGGCGTCTCAGCCCTTTTGCAGCTCCCCTCGGGCGATGATGTAAACGTAGCGGTAAATCGATTCTTGGAAGGTGTGCATCAATGGCAGATTAGGGTGGTCACATTTGAGGCTGCCGGCGATTTCCTCCGGGGACCAGCCACGATGCCAGCGCTGATACACTTCGACCCACAGCGGAAGTGCTCGTCGATGGCGCAGGCAGCCCGTCGCGCCGCGCCCATCGCCGGCCCTGCGCCGCACGCTGCGCCTCGGCGGCCCGGGCAGCTCGTCGGTCGCCGTTGCGCGTCAGTTCCCGACGGGTCGTTCCGGCCGAACGGGCCAATTGGCTGCAACGAGCGCCGAGGTTTCCGCGGCGCGTAACACCGCGTTCAACTTAATGCGTTCTTCCAAATTGAAATGGGCTTTGGCCATCGGCCGCTCTTGGCGCGCGCGTTGCGGCGGGGGCTTCGGGGGTAGGCTCGCCTGGAATGATCCCACAAATATGACCCGCTTCGTTACTCAGTGTATTTTTGGCGAGATGAGATATCCGAACTCATTCTTGAGTGCGCCTTGTCTAAGATAAAACGCCACCGCCTCCGTTAGTTCAGTCTGATAGATTTTTAGACGTTCCAAGTTGTAGAGGACTCCAGTCTTTCGGTTCGGTAGTTCGTCAATGGAGACCGGACGAGGTCCGTTGAGTTGGGCCCAGCGTTCGGATCCCGACCAGTTGGCGAAAACCTTCCCGAGTCGGCGGCCCTTTCCATCTGCCCCGAGATAAACCGAATACCCGTGGATGACTCCGTTCCAAAAAATGGCTGAGATATGACCGACGGTAACTGGACCGGATTTCCCTGAAAAGGAGTCAAGCCCCCCGTGACAACCTGGGTGCCAAATTGTACCCCTTTTTCAAAGGTATTTCGGGAGGAGATTTCACCAACCCCCTTCTCTCTTTTTACCTATGAAACTGGTGCCCGGGGTGGGGGTCGAACCCACAAGACTTTCGTCGGTAGATTTTGAGTCTACTGCGTCTGCCAATTCCGCCACCCGGGCTGCGTTTAACTTTCGTAACGTAGTTTCACCGGCGACCGTGTCCACGAAAAATTCGCATCCTCTTTTTTTAAATTATGGGCCTCGTTCAGCTCTTCGCCCTCGCGGCCTTGCTTGCCGCGGATAATTTTTTGTTGTGCGAATTTCCGCTACCTTCATTTTTTTAACATGATTCTTGCCACCCGCCAATGGCCCGGTTGACCGCGCGGGCCGATTGACCGCTGCGTGGCTTTAACTTTGAATTTTTCACTGCGGCTAGCAGCTTCTCCCTATGCCTGATTTTCGTGTTCATGGTACTTCGCCGTCCGCCGAACCGACGGAACTCGTGCTCTCGGCGGAAGAATCGCATCACTTGGTTGTTGTCAATCGCGCCCGCGTGGGTGCGGTCGTCGTGGCGTTCGATGGTCATGGTACTGAGTGGACCTGCGAGCTCTCCGGCGATCGCAAAGCCGCCGCCATCCTTCGGGTGCGTTCTCGGCGTCTGTGCCCGCCACTACCTTATGCGATCACGCTTGGGCAGTCGCTCCCCAAAGGTGCGGGCATGGATGCGATCGTGCGCAAGGCGACGGAACTCGGGGTCGTGGGCATCGCTCCCCTCGAGAGCGACCGAACGCAGGTGCATCTTGCGGGCGATCGCTCCGATCGGAAAGTCGAGAAATGGCAGGCGGCCGCCCTCGAGGCGGCGAAACAATGCGGTAACGCCTTTTTACCCGAGATCCAGCCGTTGCAAAAAGCCGTGGACTTGATGGCGACGGCCGCGGATTTTGATTTAAAATTAATCGCGAGTCTCCACCCGGGCGCGAAATCGTTGAAGACGCTACTCGCCGCCTTCCGCGCCTTCCGCGCCACCCGCGCCGACCTCGCGAGCCCGCCCTTACGAATTCTTTGCTTGATCGGTCCAGAGGGGGATTTCTCCCCAGCAGAGATCAGTCGGGCGCTCAGCGTCGGCTTCGAGCCGATTACTTTGGGCCCACTCGTCCTGCGGTGTGAAACTGCAGCGGTCTACGCGCTAAGTATTCTTGGCTACGAATTACAGAACACCTGAACGACTGTTGCCCGGTCTCAGTGCCCCGCTCGTACTGATGTGCGTCGCGATCCTATTTGTGCCGATCAGGCTGTTGAAATTTAGACTTTCACCCATGGATAGGGCGCCCCTGCACCTTGGCCGCCGAAGTCCAGTGCCAGTGGCGATCGTGAAAGCGTTCTTTTCTGGCGATTTTCGACCACCTTCGTCCGAGTGCCGATGGCGCTTCACCTATTTTGACCCACCGCTGCTCAGTTAAACTGATCCACCGGTGATTTGCTTCCTTTTCCAAGGAGTTCCGGTTTTTTTCAGGTTTTCAAAGGAGGAAAGAGCGTTCATGCGCATAAACGAGGGTCAATTATCTGAGCAGCTTTTTTGGAGGTGGGTCAATTTATGTGAGCAGAAGTGGATCAGTTTAAATGAGCGACATCGCCGAGTGAGGATTTTCTTAGAAACCTCATCAAAAAACGCTTCTTAAATTTCTTCATCCGACGCGAGACTTGCTCATCACACCGGGAGTTCACCGAACTCCGGTGGATTACTGTTCGCCAGAAATAGGCCGTGTTCGCGCCGCCGGCCGCCGAAGTCTAGAACCCAATAGCCCGTGGGTACGACGGGTGTTTCGACGGGGTTGACGTGCTCCGCGCCCGTCGGTCCCACGGCCGCACAACGCTCGCAACGGTCTTGATTCCCGTGCCAGACTTGGCGCCGGAGCCACCGACTCATTCAAGATCCGGAACGTTCGCGCGGCGCTTCGGGCCGCTTTTGGCCTTGGGTGATTTCTGTCCTTTGCGTTCGGCCGCCTCGCGTTCGACCTTATCCATGTAAAGGGCGAGGGCCCGAGGGTCGCGGCGCGCTTGAAAAACCGCTAGCATCGGGTCGCCCGTTTTTACCATCCAGCCCTCGAGTTGCCGGGTCAGTCGATCGCGCTCGGCGCTATACGCCGGCTGCCCGATAAGATTTTCTAGGGCGTCGGCGTCGGCTGCGTAATTATACATTTCTTCGGTTACCCGCCGGTCAAAAAACAGCAGCCGCGCGGCAACTTTAGAATCGGTTTTAGCCAAGGCCTGCATGCGCCGGTAGGTGACAGTTCCTTTTGTGGCGGTGGCCATCACGCGCTCGCCGTTCGACCAGGGATTAAAGATGTAAGCGAAGTCTTTGGTGATAATCGAGCGCATCGGGTGGCGGTTGCCCCCAGAGTTTTCATTGTATTCCGTCACCACAAATTCGCGGTTACTCTGACGCTCCCCGCGTAGCACGGGCGCGAAGCTCCGGCCATCTAAGCCGGAAGGAGCGGGTAGCCCGACCATTTCCAAAACGGTCGGGAGCAGATCGACAAAGGAGACGAGGTGTTGGTCGTCGACCGTGCCGGGCCTCGTCACGCCGGGCCAGCGAAACATCCAGGGCGTGCGGGTACTGTGAAAGTAGAGTTGCGTCTTCGCGAAGGGCAGGGGCATACCGTGATCCGAAAGGAAAATGATCACGGTCCGCGCTTCCTCCCCGGATTCATGCAACGCGCGGAGGACCTCGCCGAGGCAGTCGTCGCCGCGGCGCACCGACGAATAATAGAGCGCCAGTTCTTCGCGGACCGCGCGATCATCTGGTAAAAATCCGGGTACGACTACTTCGTCGGCAGTAAAGACCCGGCTGGGGCGATTGAGCTCGGGCCGGTGGTCCTCGTTCCAGAAAGGTTTGTGCGGGTCTGAGATGTTGATGTTGAGGCAAAAAGGTCGGCCAGCTTTCTTTGCGAGCGCGATGCCCTGTTGCGTCGAGGCGTAGTACGACGCGACGTTTTTGGTGTCAGCGGTCGTGCCGTCGGGCAAGGTATCGAGCACGATGTTCCAGCCGGGGTAAGGAGAATAAGGCGTGGAGTGGGCGACCTTCCCACGGATACCGGTAAAATAGCCGCCCGCTTGCATCAGGTCGGAAAAAGTCGGGTAGCCGGGATTCTTCACCTCGTAAAATCCTTCGACGCGATTGTTATGCGGGTAACGTCCCGAGGCGATCACGTTGCGCGTCGGCATACAGTTGCCGACTTGGGAGTAGGCGTGATTGAACCGGAGCGATTGCTGAGCGAGACGGTCCATGTTGGGCGTCGTGCCAGCGAGCTTGCAGCCGTACACGCCCACCGAGTCGCAGCTCATGTCATCCATCGTGATGAACAACACGTGGGGGCGGCTGTCCGCGGCGCGGTTGGCGGCGGCCGTCAGTAATAAAAGCGGGACGACGAGCCACGTTAGCAGAATTGGGGGGCGAGGGGCGGAGCGCATATTGGGCGATTTAATGAATAATTATTGAAACCGTGGAGACGCAGTTTGCCCCCGGACGTTACGATGATCAGTTGGCTACAGAAAGGTCGGCGGGGGACTGTGGTACCTTGGTGAAAGCGCGATTCGATCTTTGGATAATTTAAAATGGGTCGCGCTGACTGGGGGTGCGTCCGCCAACCGCGTCCGCCAACCGCGCCCACCACCCGCCACCGGCGCATCTACGCGAGAATGGCTTTCACCACCTCGCCGTGGACGTCGGTCAGGCGGTATTGGCGGCCTTGGAAGCGGTAGGTGAGGCGGTGATGATCGACGCCGAGACAATGAAGGATCGTCGCTTGCAGGTCGTGGATGTGTACTGGATTTTCAACTACATTAAAGCCGAAGTCATCGGTCGTCCCGTGCGTCATCCCGCCCTTAATGCCGCCGCCCGCCATCCAAAGGGAAAACGCTTTGCCGTGATGGTCGCGGCCGTAGGCGTCGAGCTTGGCTGTGCCTTGGGCATAGGGGGTGCGGCCAAACTCGCCGCCCCAAATGACGAGTGTATCCTCAAGCATCCCGCGCTGCTTGAGATCCTGCACGAGTGCGGCGCTCGGTTGGTCGACATCTTGGGTCATTTGCGGGAGGCGATCTTGGAGGCCGCCGTGATGGTCCCAGTCGCGATGGTAAAGTTGAATGAAGCGGACCCCGCGCTCGGCGAGTCGCCGGGCGAGCAGGCAGTTGCGGGCGAAGCTGCCAGGCTCGCGCACATTTGGACCGTAGCGGTCGATGACGGCTGCGGGCTCACCGGCGAGATCCATCAACTCTGGTACGCTCCGCTGCATGCGGTACGCCATCTCGTACTGGCTGATGCGCGTCTCGATTTCGGGATCTCCACTTGTGGCGAATTGCTGGCGGTTAAGATCGGCGACGCCATCGAGCATCAGCCGGCGGCGCTCACGGGTGATTCCTTCGGGGTCATTTAAATATAGGACCGGTTCGCCGGCGCTGCGGAATTGCACTCCTTGATGCTGGCTCGGTAGAAAGCCGCTGCCCCACAGGCGGGCGAGGAGACCTTGGCCAGCATTTTTTTTGTTGACGGAGACGAGCACGACAAACGAGGGCAGGTTTTCGTTCAGCCGGCCGAGGCCGTAGTCGGTCCAGGCGCCGAGGCTGGGCCGACCGGGTAGTTGGCTGCCACTCTGGAAAAACGTGATCGCCGGGTCGTGGTTGATCGCCTCGGTCTGCATGGAACGGATCACGCAGAGCTCGTCGGCAATCGCTCGCGTATGCGGGAGCAGATCGCTGAAGAGAGTGCCACTCCGCCCACCCGGCTGAAAAGCCCATTTGCTGGGTTGTACGGCGAGGCGCGTCTGCGAGGCGACCATGCCGGTGATCCGCTGGCCGCGGCGGATGGAATCAGGCAAATCCTCGTTGAAGCGCGCGCGCAAGACGGGTTTGTCGTCGAAGAGATCGAGATGGGAAGGACCGCCTGACTGAAAGAGACAGATCACTCGTTTCGCCTTGGGTGCGAAATGCGGTAAACCGGGGAGTGCACTGACCGCACTGCTCTTCGCCACGGGTGCTCCGACGGAAGGCCGGCCGACTTCGCCCCGAAGCATTTGGGCAAGAGCAGCGGTTCCAAGACCGAGGCCCGTTTTAACCAGAAAATCGCGGCGGCTCTGGACGGATTCGTAGCGGTGACAGGACATAAGAAAATGCTCTGGAATGGTTGGCGGGCTGGTGAGCGGGTCTGCTGGCTTGGGCTTCGTTTATCCGGTGAGGACCATCTCGTGCGAGATGGCTCTCAGTTTTTCGTGATGGTTTCGTCCAGGTTTAGGATCATACTGGCAACTCCGGTGGCCGCGGCCAGATCGGCGGGCGGTATGGAGGGATCGACTGCGTTGAGCCCGACTCGGAGCAAGGCCGCGGCATCTTGGGGGTGGGCCGCGTAGTCAGTACGGAGCGAGGCAAAGGTGCGGAGCAACACGGCGGTCTCGGTTGGTCGTGGATGTCGGCCAGTAGCCGCCTGGAAAGCGAGCGCGATGCGGGCGGCGTCGCTGCCGGGGAAGTCTCGGAGCATGCGAGTGGCGAGGCGGCGGGCGGCCTCGACGTACCCGGGTTCATTCCACAGCGTGAGGGCTTGCAGGGGAGTGTTCGTTCGCGAGCGGCGCACGGTGCAGAACTCGCGGTCCGGCGCGTCGAACGTGCTCATCGCCGGGTGAGGCACCGTGCGTTTCCAAAACGTGTAGAGGCTGCGGCGGTAAAGGTCGGACTCCGTGCCTTTACCCCACTGGGTGCCGGGATAGGCCGCGCCCACGACGATGCCCTCGTAGAGTTTTTCGGGCTGGTAGGGATAGACGCTCGGCCCACCGACCCGTGGTGTCAGTAATCCGGATACAGCGAGCGCCTGATCGCGGATCAGCTCCGCCGGCAGGCGTACGCGGGGACCGCGGGCGAGCAGACGGTTCTCGGGATCCCTCTTCAGGAGTGCGGTTGTCACGGCGGAGTCCTGGCGGTACGTGGCAGAGAGAACGATCTGCTTGAAAAGCGCCTTGACGTTCCAGCCGCGGTCCACGAATTCCCGCGCGAGCCAGTCGAGCAGCTCCGGATGGCTGGGCCATTCGCCTTGCGAGCCGAAATCTTCCAAGGTTTTGACGAGACCGGTACCGAACAGATGCGTCCAAAAACGGTTTACCACGACGCGAGCGGTCAGCGGGTGATCCGGTCGGGTCAGCCACTGGGCGAGCCCGAGGCGGTTGCGGGGCGCCGCTTGCGGCCAGGTGCCGAGCAGGGCCTCGGGCACGCCGGCGTCGACGGGTTCGCCGGGGGCGTCGTATTGCCCGCGTTTCAAGATAAATGCGGGCCGGGGTTGGGGCAGTTCTTCCATGACCATCGTGGTCGGGAGGCTACGGCGCAGGGCAAGGTGTTCTTCGAGCAGCGTGGTGTATTGCTTAAAAATGTCGCGGGTGGCCGCGTCATCCGCGAGAAGCGCATCGCGCAATGCGTGGCGATGGGTTGCGGGAGTGTTCGGCTGGCCGATCCCCGCAAGGGCTTCCGGGAGCGCTCGCACGAGGTAGGCGGCGCGCACGACGGTGCTCGCGATGACCCGCGGGAAAACCCGGAGGTCTTCGATTTTTCCAAGCCAGCGCGCTGCGGGCAACGCCGTATCGGTCCCGACGAGAAAATCAGTTTTGGGCAAGTCTCCATGGAGGTCATCGTAGCGCGTTTCCGCGGCAATTTCCTGTCCATCGATGTAGAAACGGAGGTCCGCCGCCTTCCGGTTGCCCGCATAGCTCACGGCGAGGTGATGCCACTCGCTCGCACCTAACCGCGCCCCCTTGGTTCGTGCGATCACGGCATAGGCGGGATATCGATTGCACAGGCGCACTTCCAACTCTCCGTCGATGAGTCGCCATTCCGCCCCGCGGCCAAACGTCGTGGCGGCGGGCGAGCCGGTATAATCAACATTAGAAAATATCGCCACATCCCGGGGATTCGTTGTTTCAGGCTGGATCCACAGCGCGATGGTCACGCCTTCTTTACGATTGAAGTCGAGCTTGGTCGCAGAAATTTTCGTCGCAACGGGCGGAGTGACCGCGGCCGCGCCTTCCGAACTTATCGCGGCCGCGGCGTCGTCGGTTGCCCGGACCAATGTCGCGGTGGCTGTCTTCGCAGCCTTCTCGGGGGTGGGTCCCGCGGCGCTCGGCGGCCTGCTGATCTCTACCACGGTGGCATCTTTCTCGGCATCTAACGCGGTGCGCGCCTCCTTGGTCAGCACCGCGCTGCGGTCGCGGTCCGCATCGCGCCACTGCCAGGCCGATTGCGCGGCGCGCTTGGCGGCCTCGAGAGCGGCTATCGCGTGGTTCTGTCGCGCGAGCTCGGCTTGTTGCTCGCGAGTGGGGGAGGGGAGCATCGGCACCGCGTTGGCAACGCGGCCGTCCTCGCCGTGTTCCGGTACGTTATTAAAAAACGCAAATAAACGATAATAATCCCGCTGGCTGATGGGGTCGAATTTATGGTCATGGCAGCGGGCACACTCGAAGGTCAGCCCGAGCCAGGCCGTGCTCACGGTCTTAACTCGATCTGCGACGTACTCCACCCGATATTCCTCATCGATGATGCCGCCTTCGCTACTGATCACATGATTGCGGTTGAACCCCGTGGCGATGCGCTGCTCCAACGTGGCCGCGGGTAGCAGGTCGCCGGCGATTTGTTCCATGATGAAGCGATCGTAGGGCCGGTTGGCGTTGAAGGACTCAATCACCCAATCGCGCCAGCGCCACATGGTGCGGCTGGAATCATTGTTGAACCCGTGGGTGTCGGCGTAGCGAGCGGTATCGAGCCAGTCGAGCGCCAGGCGTTCACCAAAGTGGGGCGACGCGAGCAGGCGGTCGGTGGCGCGAAGGTACGCGTCCTCGCCGGATTGAGCGGCCTCCGCCGTGAAGCGGTCAAGCTCAGCCGGGGTTGGTGGCAGCCCAGTGAGATCAAGGCTCGCCCGTCGTAACCAGGTCGCTGGTGCCGCGGCCGGAGAGGGCGCCAGCTCAGCTCGTTCGATGCCTTGTAAGACGAAGTGGTCGATCCCTTGCCGCGGCCATTCCGCTTTACTCACCGAGGGGAGAGCCGCGCGCGTCGGCGTCACAAAAGCCCAGTGCTCTTGATAATCGGCGCCTTCGGCGATCCAGCGACGGAGCTGCGCGGCCTGCGCGGCGCTCACCCGCTTGTGGGTGGAGGGTGGCGGCATGACCTCTTCTGTATCGGAAGATAGAATACGAAAAATCATTTCGCTCTCTTCGGGACGCCCCGGCCGGATCGCCGCGACGCCGTCGTTCTCCCGGGTGGCGCTCGCTCGGTCGTCGAGTCGCAGCTTGGCTTCGCGGCGTTGGGCGTCCTGCCCGTGGCATTGCAGACAATTTTCAGAAAGGATCGGGCGGATGTCGCGGTTGAATTCGAGTTTGCCCGGTACGGCTGCCCACCCTGCGGCGCTCGCGAGCGCCGCGCCGGTGAATGCGACGAGCGGTTTTAGTCGGTGCATTTCGCGAGATTCGGTCGCCCGCCGCGCCACTGCAAGCGTGCTTAAGATCGAGTTAACGTCGCCCAGAGTTTTTCGAGAGCCGCCATCGTTGGAGCCCGCGTGGCCGGCCTCAACTCCTGCTGCGAGCAACCAAGAGCTGAACCACGAGGCTGTCGGACTTAGCCGTTTGCAGGCGTTAATGGTTCACCATTCGACTTTTTATGAACTAAAAATCCCCGAGTATTGATTCCAGTGGCCTTGATTCCCTAAGTCCGAAAGGCCGCTAGGGCACTTCGTAGACTTCGACAATGGCGCGCCCGCTGCTGTTGTTTACGCCGGTGGCTTGCACCGTGTAATCGCGGGGCGGCAGCGTGACGAGGAGCATCGCATCGCGACTGCTGCCATCCGTGACCGCAAACGCGCCCACGCTGGTCCCGATCGTGGTCAATTGCGGGTCACCTTCCCAGTTGTCATTGCTGCCGACGACGGCGCTGCCGGCGTAAAGTTCGAGCCTGGGATCGGCCATGGCGTCGCCGATGCTGAAGGGACTGAGCGCTAGGCGGGGCCCGATGACGCGGATGAGGACGGTTTTTGCCGTCGTGCCGCCGATGACGAAGCCGGCGAAAAGGGTGCTGCCGCTTGGAATAATCTTTAGCACCGAGACATTAACCAGCCGGGGCGTCGCAGCGGTAAATCCCGCCGCCGGGGTCGCGTCGTAAAGCTCGGCCAAAACGGTGCCGGCGGCGTTACCCACGCCGCGAACTTCTATCGTATAGTCGCGCGCGGCGATCGCCGCATTATAAACAGCGGCATCCCGGGAGGCGGGGCCGTTGTAGGCAAAGGCGCCCACTTGACTGAAAATCGCGCTGAGGGCGGCGGCCCCTTCCCAGTTGTCGTTCGTCGCAAAAACGGTCGAGCCCGTGAAAATGTCGACCTTGGGATCAGCCAGGGCATCGGTGATCCCAAAGAGCGCGAGGGAGGGTCCCGCGGCGCGCACTAGCAATGGCTTGGTCCCGCTGGTACCCGTTCCGCCGAGAACCGTCCCCATTGTGAACGACGGATCGCTGACGCTCAGGGTCGTGCGGATCGAGAGGTTAATCAAGCGCCCGACTTCACTGGCGGCGCTGTTGAGCACTGTGAGGAGTGCGGCATTGCTTATCGTGATTCCCGATGGGTTCGTCGCGGTCACGGTATAGAGACCCGCGTTCGCGTTGCTCGGATTGCGGAGCGCCAACATCCGGCTGGTGGCTCCGCCGACCAGGACGCCGTCATGCCGCCACTGATACGAAGGGGAGTTGCTGGCCGCCGCGGTAAAAACAACGGTGCTGCCGGTGGCGACGGTTTGCGCAGAAGGTTGGACTGTGAAAATGGGGGAGTTGGCTCCGGTTATTGTCAGCAGAACGCTCGTGCTCGCAACCGCTCCACTTACGTTTGTGACCGTCACATTATAAAAAGCGCCGTCACTGGCTTGGGCGTTGGTAATGGCCAGCGTCGCGGTGCTCGCACCCGCGATTTCCTGTCCGTTTTTACTCCACTGATAAGTCGGGGACGGGCTACCCAAGGCGGTGACGCTGAAACTGGCGGATCGACCGAGGGCGACCGCGGTGCCGATGGGTTGATTCGTGATGCTGGGCAGGGTGGCGGTGCCGGGTAGGGTCACGCGGTAGGCGAGGACCATCGTATCGATGTTTTGGCCGGCCTTGTAGGCGGAGCCGTCTTGAAATCCATTCGTGCTGGAGAAGTCGTTGTCGTTACCGATGAATAGAAAAAAATCGTCCGGAGTCGTGGCGTCGAGGGCCGGAGCGAGCGCGAGGCTCTCCCATTTTTCGGCCAGCGTGTCAGAGTTGTCGCTCGCGCTGTTGTTGAGATTAAACTTCGTCAACTGCGTCGCCTCGTTGATGTCAATCAGCACGGCGGAAGTGGCGGGTGTAATGCCGCCCGCGAGTACTCCATTCGGTGCGGCCGGCGTGTTGGGATTGTCGAAGCCGGTGCCGGCGATGTTGGTGGCGTTGGCGAGGTCGTAGATGAGGACGGCGCGGTAAAGGGAGCGCGTGACGTCGCTGCCTCGTCCGTTGCCGTCGCGCGTCAGGACTAGGCAATGGCGGCGGCTGAGCGTCACAATGTCGCCCACCGAGGCGACTGCGGCGGTGCCGTTGTTGGAGTAGAGGGGCAATGGCAGAATCCATTCACCGGTGAGATTCGGCGCCGCGGGATTGGTGAGATCATATTCGAGCAGACGGGTAAACCGGCGCTGGCCGCTACCGCCGGTTCCACCGTCTTGCCGGGTGGCAGATTGCATCATCGCATAAAGCCAACGCCCGTCGGCCGAGACGCTGAGACCTTCGAGCCCTTGGCTATTTTCGCGCCCGGCGTCGGGTTGGCTGGGATTGGGCGAGGCTTGGCCGGCGGCGGGGCTGTCGGATGAAAATGAATCCTGCCCGCCACGCTTGGGAATGAACGCTTCGGGTGGGCGCACCGCACTGAGCAGTGCGCCGCTAGCAGAGAAGCGATAAAGGTAGGGCCCGTATTCGTCGCTGACGAAAAACGTGCCGTCAGGCATCAGGGCTAGCCCCTCGGGGTCGATGGCGATTCGACCATTGTACGCTTGTGGCAATTTGGGGAACCCCGTACGCGTCGCCGCGCCTGTTGTCGTGGGGTCAAGGGATGTGAGCGCGGTCCCGTTAGCTTCGCTCAATAGCGTCGTCGCGCTTAGCGTAAGAGTGAGCTGATCTTGCTTGGATGAGCCGTTCGTGTCTGGCTTGAAGTCGAAAACGAATTTCTGTCGGCGAGGCAGGTAGGGCGTGGAGACGCTGGCTTTGATGTATCCGCGGTCGGGCTGGCTGTACAGCGTGCCCGAGTACGTTCCGCTGCTAATGCGCTGCCAACTGCGCACGTCCAGCGCAAGACCAGAGAGCGATCCCAAGGTCTCGCCTTGCTGATCGCGTTTGCTGGCGTCGATCCGCCCGACGCCGACGAGCCCTTTATGCGAAAAAGTGATTCCTCCCAGTGTTACGCTGGTTGCGGTTTGGGCCCTCAGTGAGCAAAAAAGGTCGGCGGCGAGGGCGAACGAGAGCAGCAATGAGCAACGAGAAAATCGGTCCATCGTGGTTTGATGGTTGGCGGTATCGCTGCTTAAGTCGACCCGTTTCCCGAGGATCAGAAGGTCCTGGGCCGTTGCTGACCGAGGGGTGCATCGAGCGGAATGGGGTGCGTCGGGCAGGATGGATTCGGGCGAGCGGCGGGCGGCGGCGGCGGGTGCATCGAGCAGGATGGGGGGAAGGAGTAGTATTTGGGGACTGTCGTGAGGGGCGCGTAGGGCGAGGAGATCGGCCGGGGTTTGGTTGCCGCGGGAGCGGTTTTACGGGTGAAGTTCAAGCAGGGGTGGTAGGTGGTGATGGCGGCGAGGAATTGGGCGGTGTTGTCGCCCTTCGCGCTCGCCCCCCACGCCCACCGCCTATCGACCAAGGCGCCGCGCAATCCCAGGTGAGCGCGGCCCGCTCTCCCTCGGTTACTAATCTCCGTTCGCCCAAGGTGGGCGGAGACGCTGGCCGTGGATAAAAACCCTCAACGAATCTGATTGAGGCTTGACCTCAAGCAGTG
Source organism: Opitutus sp. GAS368 (assembly GCA_945903465.1). Taxonomy (GTDB): domain Bacteria; phylum Verrucomicrobiota; class Verrucomicrobiia; order Opitutales; family Opitutaceae; genus ER46. Next base: position 33,898 of record CAMDOF010000006.1, on the reverse strand, counting down.
TCTTTAGCTTTCTTTCGGCAAAAGATGAAGGTTGATCGCGCTCAGCGCCAACGGCGCGAAATCAAGTATATTGTCAGTGAAGAGACCGCGCGGCAGGTCCGGAGTTTCCTCACCAGTTATCTCGATCCAGATGAAAATGCGGTCGGCAAAGTGGATAATTCCTACGAAGTTCAAACCCTCTATCTGGATTCGAATCAGCTGACGACCTACCACGCCGCGGCTAACGGCGAGCGCAATCGTTTCAAGTTGCGCATTCGCTATTACGACGAGGATCCCGCCTCTCCCGTTTATTTCGAAATAAAGCACCGGATTAATGAGGGTATCGTTAAACAACGCGCGCGAGTCGGCCGGCACGCCATCCGGTCGTTACTCGTCGGCGCCAGTCCGTCGCGTGGCGATCTCCACGCTTGGAACCCGCAGCAATGGTCCGACTTGTTAGATTTCTGGCAATTGGTCGAACGACTTCAGGCTGCGCCCCGTCTCCACAACGCTTATATGCGCGAGGCCTATGTCAGCGGTGGCAAAGGCGCGGTGCGGGTGACCTTGGATCGGAATGTCCATGCTGAACCGGAGTTTGGCGGCGATTTGTCGGCTAAATTCAAGAAACCAGCCTCGATCTTTAAAGGCGTGGTCATCCTTGAACTTAAATTTACTGAGCGAATGCCCACGTGGATGATAGAGATGGTCCGCGGCTTCGATTTGAAGAGTTCGGGCGCCGCTAAATATGGCGAGGGGGTCGAAAAGCTCGGCCATAGTAAAGTGTCGCGGCGCCTGACGGGCTTTCAATGGGGCAACTCGGAAACGACCGTCGCGACCAGCGCGCCTTGGCTTGACGCTTCCACCGCATTACGTTCCTCTCTAGGCCCAAATCGTAAATGAGTGCTTTTTTACAAGGTGATTTCGGATCAGCCCCCACGAGCTTTGTCTCGCTCTTTCTTGCCCTTGTGCTCGCCTACCTCTTTGGGCAGACCTTCGCTTGGGTGTATGTGCTTACTCATTCGGGCGTCTCTTATTCCCGTTCATTTGTCGTTTCGCTGATCGTCCTGCCTGTGCTGGTGGCCCTCGTTCTGCTCGTCATGGCGAACAATCTCGTCACGGCTTTCGGGCTTATCGCCGTCTTTGCGGTCATCCGTTTTCGTAACGCTTTGCGCGATACGCTCGACACCTGTTACGTGCTTTCTGTGATTATTCTCGGGACGGGTTGTGGCACCCAGAAATTCGCGACTGCCGTCGTCGGTGCCTTCGCCTTGTCCGGACTTTTCATCTTCCTGTGGATGACGGCCGCGGGCACGCGTCACCGCTTCGATATGATCCTCAATCTACGCTGGATGCGCACGGCTGATGAGTTACCGGGCGTGATGCTACTCCTCGAGAGGCACAGTCTAAAGGTGCACGTGGCTAACCAGCACTTTGGATCGGGTATGGAGGGCGCCGATCTTTCCTATCGCGTTCTCCTTCGCGATCCCGCGCGCGCCGCCGAACTCCTCTCCGAGCTTGCCGCCCTTCCCGGCGTCGATCGGGTCTCCAGTGTTCAATCGGCTGATGAATCAGAGATTTAAACTACTCCCATGAGCGACTCCCGTATCTTGGGCCCGATCCCGACCCCGCCTGCCCAGCGCTGGCGCGAGATCCGCCTGCTTTATCTTCCCCGCGTCGTTTTCCTGCTGGGCGTGGCTTTAGTTGCCTTTTTGTGGAGCCGCTCGGTCATTCCGACGGCCTTGGTCGCAGAGGCCGAGGTTGTTCAGTCCGAAGTTCGTAGCGCCCAAGCGGGTGTGATCGCCAGTCTCCAGGTCGTTTCACTCCAATCGGTCCGCGCCGGCGATGTCATCGGCCAAGTGGTTGCGGTTAATCCGCGGATTCTAGAAACAACCTTGGCGGTCATCCGGGCGGAGGTCGCGATGCTGTCTGCGACCATGCAGGGCTCGACCGATCGTCAGCGGATGACGATTGAGTTTGAACGTCTCCAACTTGAATCGATGAGCCATCGTATCGTGCTCGCTGGCCTGCGCGTGCGCTTGCAGCAGGCGCAGGCGGATCTGGCTCGCGCGGAAAATCTCTTTCGCCTCAAAATGATCACGGAAGAGAATTTTGAGCAGGCCAGAAGTAACCGCGACGTTTTGGCCGCGCAGGTTGCCGAAGAAACCGGGATGGTCGCCCACTTAGATCCGATCCTTAAAATCCACGCCACGCCTGCCGCGATCAAGGAGGGCCTCGCCCCAGAAACCGCTTTGGCTTCTGCGATCAAGGTCCAGGAGGCCAAATTGAGTCTGGCGGAAGCCCAACTCGCTCCTTGCCCATTGATCGCGCCAATGGCTGGCACCGTTTCTTTGGTCCTTCGTCGCGTCGGTGAAACCGTCGCTGCCAGCGAGCCGGTTGTTCGCATCAACTCACCGCTTTCAGATCGATTGGTGGGGTATATTCGCCACCCCGTTCCCGCCGATTTAAAGGCTGGTTCATCCGCGGAAGTCTTCACCCGCGGTAACGAGCGCTTCAGCGGCTCCTCGAAAATTTTGATGGTCGGCACCCAGCTGGAGCCAGTTTCTCCTTCGATTCTCTCCGCGATGCGCTTGCCGGTCTCTCCCTTTGTTGAGTTGGGCTTGCGAGTTCATTTATCGGTGCCCGCCGGTATGAAGCTCCGCCCCGGTGAGCCCGTCGACGTCGCGTTGCGCTGACCGCGGCGTCTAGCAGCCTTTCGGTTTGAGAAGATAAAGGCCCTCTGGAATCAATTTTTGGGGAGTTTGAGTTCATTAAAATCCGATTATTGATCCATTAAACGCCTCCAAGCGGCTAAGTCGGACAGACTCCTCGCCTCCCATGGTTGGCTCGTTTAAGATGATTTTTTGAGCCTGCTTTCCGTCCTGCTCCCTCGGCCCCGTTTGCTCCTCAGAAAAAACGGGATCTTTTTTTCTTGAGTGGTCGCTGACCTAGCGTTTTTTGCCCTCCCATGTTGCTCGTCCCCCAAAAAATACGGTCGCAAATTGATCCAGAATTTCTGCCCGCTTCCTTGTGGAATCGTGCCTATCGCCAACTCGTGGCAACCGATCCTGGGTCCCGTCCCTTTGCTTTCGCTCTTTGCCGACCCGATGGCTCAGTTTTTCAGCATGTCAGCCGCGTTCTTGCCGCGTCTCACCCCGCCGCTCACCTGACGTTGCTCTACTCAGAGCGCCTCCTGAAGTTTCTGCTTTGGATGAAGGGCGGCAGTCGAATCCTCGTCGCTGGCGCCGACGAAATCGCCGCCGCCCTCGCCACGATTTATCATCCTACCGGGGCTCGGGCTTTCGATCACGAGTTTATGGGCGTTAAGGTCTTTGGCCAGAGCTTCGAGATTGCCGCGTGCCCGCTCGCCGACCTCCCCTCCGCTCGCGAGACGAGTTCCCCCATGGGGCGGCACCTCGACGGTTGTCGCATCGGATTCGATCTCGGTGGCAGCGATCGCAAGTCGGCCGCTTTGATCGACGGTCACGTCGTTTTCTCCGAGGAGATCGCCTGGGATCCATATTTTCAGCAAGATCCGGCTTACCATCTCGCTGGCGTGCACGACTCCCTCTCGCGGGCCGCGGCCCACCTGCCCCGTGTCGATGCAATCGGTGGTAGCGCTGCCGGCGTCTACGTCAACAATGAGGTACGCGTCGGCTCCTTGTTTCGGGGGGTGCCCCCACCTCTTTTTGATCAACACATACGAAGGATGTTTTTTACCTTGCAGGAACGTTGGGGCGGAGTGCCGTTCGAAGTCGCTAACGACGGCGAGGTCACCGCCCTCGCAGGTTCCATGGAAATGAATGCAAACGCCGTGCTCGGTGTCTCCATGGGTACAAGTCAAGCTGGTGGCTACGTCACGCCGTCGGGCACGATCACTTCGTGGCTCAATGAGCTCGCCTTCGCGCCCATCGATTATCGGCTTAATGCTCCGCGTGATGAATGGTCGGGGGATTTGGGCTGCGGCGCCCAATATTTCTCTCAACAGGGTGTGGCGCGTCTCGCCGCAAAGGTGGGTTTGGCCTCTCTGGCCAACGTCCCCCTGCCTGAGCAATTGCTCGCCGTCCAGGCTGCGATGAAGGCCGGCGACCCGCGCGCCCGAATGATTTACGACGCCATCGGCATTGGTTTTGGCTACGCGATTGCCCACTACGCGGACTTTTACGACGTCCATCATCTCCTGATTCTCGGGCGGGTTACCTCTGGAGAGGGTGGCGAAATTATCATCGAGCGGGCCGAGGGCGTGCTGCGCGCGGAGTTCCCCGAGCTTGCTGAGAGGATTCGCATCCTGACTCCTGACGAAAAGAGCAAGCGCCACGGCCAAGCTACCGCCGCCGCCAGCTTGCCATCCCTTCGCCCTTCCCTCGTTTAGTCCGCCGGCCGCGAATGCCCTCCTGACAGTAGATTTTCATAAGGAGATTCCTCCCGAGGGCTTAGCCGTATCGGCGCTCCGCCTCATTGATCTTTCGCCGACTCCGGCCTCCTCTGACCATCCGCTCCTTTTCGTTCTCATTTTTCCTGCATGAAATTTTCCCATCCCGCCGCCGATATTTTCGTTCCGGATACCGGCCTCACACCCGAAAATGCCCTCGCCCGGACCACCCATCTCTGCGTCGCCGCTCATCAGGACGATATTGAAATTATGGCCTATCCCGGCATTGCTGATTGCTTCGGTCGCCGCGATCGATGGTTCAGTGGTGTCGTCGTGACCAATGGAGCTGGCAGCCCGCGCGCCGGGGTTTATGCGGAATTTACAGACGTTCAAATGCAGGAGGTGCGCCGCCAAGAACAGCGCAAGGCAGCCGTTGTCGGAGAGTACAGCATCCAGATCCAATTAGCTCATCCCAGCTCCGCGGTGAAGGACAAGGCCAACTTGGCCGTTCAGGACGATTTGTTAAAGATTTTCTCCGCCGCTCAGGCTGAGATTGTCTATTTGCACCAGCCCGCTGACAAGCATGACACCCACATTGGCGTACTCGCTCACAGCCTCGCCGCCTTGCGCAAAATTCCTGCCAACTGCCGCCCGCGCCGCGTGCTCGGCTGCGAGGTCTGGCGGGATCTTGATTGGCTGCTCGATGCTGATAAACAGGTGCTCGATGCGGGGAGGTTTCCTAATCTCGCCATGGCCCTCGTCGGCGTTTTCGATTCCCAGATCAGCGGCGGAAAACGCTACGACCTTGCGACTGCCGGCCGCCGCATTGCGCACGCAACTTACCACACCTCGCACGCGACGGATCAATTCCAAGGTATCACCTGGGCTATGGATCTCACGCCGCTTATAGATAATCCGGCGCTTTCAGTCGCGGAGTATACCCAAGGATTTGTCGATCGCTTCAAGGCAGATGTCGCCACCCGCTTGGCTAACTTCGCCTAAGTGCCACGTTCCAGCCAAAAGTCATCGGCGACTTAGCCCTGAGGTCGTGGTGACTTCCCCATTTCTCGTTTGCGGCCTGGCGGGGTTCGCCCGCACTGCCCTCGCCGCCGAGGGACGTTTTTTATGGCAGAGGCTGTCTTAATTGTCGGTCAGGGGCTCGCCGGGACGGTCTTGGCTTGGGCGTTGGAGCGGGCCGGTATTACCTTCGTGATCGTTGATGGCGGGCAGGCGCCCACCGCGACCGCCGCGGCCGCCGGTATCATCAATCCCATTACAGGTCGCCGGTTGGTAAAAAGCTCGCAAATCGAAACGCTGCTGCCGATCGCGCGTGCTTTTTACCAAGATTTAGAAACTGCCTTGGGCGTGCCTTTGTGGCGCGAGATGCGCGTGCGCCGACTCTTTGCGGATGATCATGAGCGCACGGTGTTTGCGTCCAAGCAGGCGAGGGGAGAACTGGCGCCTTTTGCGGCTGAGTCCGACGACTCTGGATTTTGGATCAAAGACGCCGCACGCGTGGATCTGCCCGCACTCATCCTCGCGACCCGAACTCACTGGCGGCAAAGCGGTCACTGGCGGCCTCAGGCCACCGAGAGCGCTTTCTCGCTGGTTATCGATTGCTCGGGCGCCGCAATTACGCGTCGGTCCGAGTTTGGCTTCGTACCTTGGGAGTTTTCCCGAGGTGAAATTATCGAGGTGGCCGTGGCTGGGCTCTCTCCGGATGTCGTGCTCAACCGCCGCCATTGGATCGTGCCGCTCGGCACCGATACCGCCTGGGTCGGTGCAACTCACCAGCCTGGGCTCACGACTGCAGATCCCAGTCTCGCCGGCCGTCGTGAATTAGAGCGCAGCGCCCGTTCGATGCTCGGTCAACGTCCTTTTGCGGTCACCGGCCAACGTTGCGGCGTAAGGGTCAATTTACCGGATAAGCATCCAATCGCCGGCCCGCACCCCTCCGTTCCCCGCTTGGGCTTGGTCAACGGCCTAGGTTCAAAGGGCGTCCTCTGGGCACCTTTTCTCGCCCAACAATGGGTCGCCTATCTCCTCTCCGACACCCCGTTCGTATCGAAGATCGCCGCCCTCCGTTGGGCTGGCCCCTAAGGGTCTCGTCGGCCACCCATCCTTATGCATTTTTTTCGCTGGGTTTTGCCCTCATATTTATATCAAAATTTAGACGTCACTTGCATCCTGTTTTTTTTAATCGTACGCTCCTCCTAACTATTTATCGCCGCGGACTAATATGAATCTTGCCTCTGTGCCTGCTGTCTCTTCCGCCATCGGTGGTCTCGTGCCAAAAAAAAAGAAACGCCCTTGGCTATTTATCGGAGTCTTCATCCTTGCCGTCGGGCTCGGGATTTGGGCCTACCTGAGGAATAAAAATATCGATAAGGGATTCGTCGTCACCACCGAGAAAGTTATCGTCAAGAGCATCATTCAGCTCGTCAATGCCACTGGTAAAATCCAACCCGAGGTCGAGGTCAAGATTGCCCCCGAGGTCGCCGGAGAGGTTGTCGCCATGCCGCTGCGCGAGGGCGCAGTCGTTAAAAAAGGGGACCTTTTAGTCAGCATCAAAGCGGATAACTTCCGGTTCCAAGTCGAGCAACAGGAGGCGAGCGTTCTTGCCGCGAAAGCCTCTAGTTTAGTGAACAAATCGTCGGTTTTCAAGGCGCAGGAGGACTTGCGTCGCACCGAGGAACTCCATCGTAAACAACTTATCGCCGATGCTGATTTGACCAGCGTCAGGAATAGTTTCGAGGGCGCTCAGGCCGGCTACGAGAGCGCCCTCGCCAACATCACCCGCGCGGAGGGCATGCTCAGCCAAATGCGCGACCAACTCACCAAGGCCACAATTTACTCACCCGTCGACGGTATCGTCACCTCTCGCACCAGTGAGGTGGGCGAGCGCGTGGCCGGCACCGGACAATACGGCGGGGCCGATATTATGCGCATTGCCGACCTGAGTATGATGGAGGTTCGCGTGAACATTAACGAAAACGATATCGTCAACGTGAAGGTCGGCGATCGCACCCGCATCGCCATCGACGCCTATCCAAACCGCAAATTCACTGGCGTCGTCAAGGAGATCGCCGCCGCCGCCAAGGTGACCGGATTCAATACCTCCGACGAGGTCACCAATTTTCTCGTGAAAATTCGTGTCTCTGACAAAGACGCGCCTCTGCGACCTGGGATGAGCGCCAACGTCGACGTCGAAACCCAAACTGCCTCAAACGTTCTCGCCGTCCCTATCCAAGCCGTCACGGTGCGCAGCCGCGAGGGCCAACTGACTGTAGAAAAACTTGCGACGGCGCGCGAACTTAAGGCGAAGGAAAATCAGGGGGATGGCGCCGCTAGTGCCGTCAACGACAAGCAACAGCGCGAGCGTGAGCGGGCCGACCGCGAAGTTCTCGAGCGCGTCGTCTTTGTACGTTCCGGAGAAACCGTCCGGAAAGTCTCTGTAGAAACTGGCATCGGCGATACCACCCATATGGAAATCAAATCTGGCCTCAAAGAGGGTGATGAAGTCGTCGGCGGTCCTTTCAGCACGATAACCCGTCTACTCACTGATGGGGCGAAAATTCGCTTCGAAAAACCAAAGCCTCGGGGAGAAATTAAGTGACGCGAGCTCTCCGTTCGTGGCCTGCCTTGCTTCCCGTCGTGGTACCTCGCACCTCACTCGCCACTCAGTCCCCCTCACTCGCTATTTTATGACCTCGCCCGCTCTTTTCGCCGATCCCCTCGATGCCCGCGCCGTCCGGCCCGCCGGACCCCTTGTCATCGACATCGAGGGCGTCTCTAAGCTTTACAAGATGGGCTCCGAGATCGTCCACGCCCTCCGCGGCGTCAACGTGCAGATTCATCGCAACGAATACCTCGCTATCATGGGCCCTTCCGGCTCCGGTAAATCTACCCTCATGAATATGCTGGGTTGTCTCGATACGCCGACCGCCGGGCGTTACGAGTTCAGCGGTAAAAACGTGGCCACGATGAGCGATGATGAACTCGCGGATATTCGGAATCGAGAGATCGGCTTCGTCTTTCAAACCTTTAACCTGCTCCCCCGCTCCAATGCTCTTCATAACGTCGAGTTGCCCTTGATCTATGCCGGCCTGCCCAAGCAGGTGCGCTTGGCGCGTGCCCGCCAGGCTCTCGAAAATGTCGGGCTGGGCGATCGCATCCATCACCGCCCCAACGAGCTTTCAGGCGGGCAACGGCAACGGGTCGCCATTGCCCGCGCCCTCGTCACCCAACCTTCTATCATTCTCGCCGATGAACCTACCGGTAATCTCGACTCCAAAACCGGCGTCGAAATCATGAATCTCTTCGAACAACTTTACGCTCAGGGCAATACCCTCATCGTGGTCACGCATGAGGAGGATGTCGCGCGGCACGCGCGCCGCATTGTTCGCCTCCGCGATGGTCTTATCGAAGCCGATGGACCCACAGCTTAATTGATACCGTGCTCTCATCGCGCTTTTTTCTGGTCGCCGTTTCACCCATCGTTCGAAATTCCCGACGCCTGGTATCTCCCGACGGCGCGGTCCGTTCCCGCTTCGTTGACTGAGTCCTCCTGATGCGCCGCTTAGTCTACGAAGTATCCGAGTCCGTTCGCATCGCCGCGGCCCAGATTTATGCGAACAAACTGCGCTCGGTTCTCACCGCCCTTGGCGTAATCATCGGAATCGTCGCTGTTACCCTTATGGGGACCGCGATTAATGGCATCGATGCCGGCGTGGATCGTAGTTTCGCCGGCTTCGGCGACGACCTTCTTTACGTCAGTAAAATTCCTTGGCGCGCCCGCGCTGAGTGGTGGAAATTTCGCAATCGCCCTCCCGTTCGTACCGAGTACGCCCGCTTGATCAACGAATGGATCGCCGCCACTCCCAATAGCGCGCTCATCGTTGCTGTCCCCACGGTGCTTCGCCCTTTCAATCTTATCCGCGGTGAATACCGATTGAATAATATCATCACTTTCGGGACCTCCGCCGATTACGCTCGGATCACCCGCTCAGATCTAAAATCCGGGCGTTTTTTTTCAGAGTTCGAGGCCCAGAATGGCACGAACGTCGCCGTGATCGGCTACGATGTCGCCAACGCCTTATTCCCGGCCGAGTCGGCCGTCGGTCAGTCTATCCGCGTTCGTGATCAGAACTTTCAGGTGGTCGGCGTCGCCGCGCGCCAGGGTAGTTTTCTCGGTATCTTCAGCTGGGACTCAATGATGGTGATCCCGCTTCGCGCTTTCCGTCGATTTTCACGCTCTACCGATGACAGCGAGGTTCGCGTTCAGGTGGATGCCAAACGCATCGTCGATGCCCGTGAAGAATTACGCGGTCTCGTTCGTCGCGTTCGCCAGCTGCCTCCGGAAAAAGAGGATGATTTCGCCCTCAATGAACAGGCCATCATTCGCGAGCGAATCGATCCCATTAAAAATGGCATCGCTCTTGCCGGCCTCTTCATTACGGGGCTGGCGCTCTTCGTCGGCGCGATCGGCATCATGAACATCACCTACGTCAGCGTAAAGGAACGGACCAAAGAAATCGGCACTCGTAAAGCTCTCGGGGCGCGCCGCCGAACAATCCTTCTCCAGTTTCTAATTGAGGCAGTCGCCATTTGCTTCGTCGGCGGTGTGGGTGGCTTGCTCTTAGCCGCCGGCCTCACCCAGGTCGTCGCGACTTTGGCGCCAAGTTTTCCTCTCGTCTTTTCCGCCGGTCTCGTTCTCACCGGCCTTGGCGTTTCCGTACTCACCGGTATTTTCAGCGGCTTCGCGCCCGCGTGGTCGGCGAGTAAACTCGACCCGGTCGAAGCCCTCCGTTACGAATGAATTTCGTCGAGACCCTCCGCCTCGCCCTCACGTCCCTCGCCGCTAATAAGCTCCGCTCCGGCCTGACGATGCTCGGTATCGCGGTCGGGGTATTTTCAGTCATCGGTGTCATGACCATCATCGCCGGACTCCGTGAGTCTATCGAGTCAGGTCTCAATATCCTAGGGGTAAATAGCTTTCAGTTCACCAAATATCCCACGATCAATTTCAGCGATCCTCGCCTCCGCCTTGGTAATCGCCGCGACATTACCTTCGCCGGCGCTGCCCGCTTCAAGGAGCTCATGGGTGAATCGGCAGAAATCAGCCTGAGTATCGGGCGCGGCGGTGCGCGCGCCTCCTACCTCGATCGTCAAACCAATCCGAATATCGGGCTCAATGGTAGCGACGAAAATATGACCGCCGCACGTGGCTTCGAAATTGCCTCGGGTCGTAATATCAGCGCCGACGATGTGGAGTACGGTCGCTCGGTGATTCTCCTCGGTAATGATATCGTTGAGCGCCTCTTCCCCAATGAGGATCCACTTAACCGCGCTATTCGCCTTGATGGCCAAAATTACACCGTTGTCGGCGTGCTCGCACCTCGCGGCGCCTCCTTCGGCCAGAATCAAGATAACTACGCTTTCACCACCATCACTAAGTATCTCTCCACCTATGGCCGCGCGGGTCGTTCCATCGCCGTCAATGTCCATGCTCCCAGTCAGGCCTTGCTCGCTGAAGTTCAGGATAATGCGGTCGGGGTCATGCGTCTCGTTCGTGGGCTCGCCCCGGAAGATGCCAATGACTTCGAGGTCTTTTCCCAGGATTCATTAATCGAGGTCTTTAATAATATCGCCGGCATGGTCGCAGTCGGCGCCTTTGTCATCAGCGCAATCGCTCTGGTCGCGTCGGGTATCGGCGTGATGAACATTATGCTCGTTAGCGTCACCGAACGCACCAAGGAAATCGGCATCCGCCGCAGCATCGGCGCCCGCAAGCGCCATATCCTTATGCAGTTTTTGATCGAGGCCGTCTTACTCTCACTCGTAGGCGGCTTCGCCGGCATTATCTTCGGCATCGTCGGCGGTAACATCGGCGCCAAATTACTCAACGCGACCCCAGTTTTTCCGCTCGGCTGGGCCGTGGCCGGCTTGGCGGTCTGCTCCGCCATCGGCGTCGGCTTTGGCTTCTACCCAGCTCTCAAGGCCGCTTCCCTCGATCCGATCGACGCCCTTCGCTACGAATAGTCTCGCGCGCTGAGCGTGATTTCGAAACGCGATCGCCCCCGGCGCTCATCCCCGCCGAATTTCCGAACCGTGGAATCGGATTTGGATGCGAAATACTTTTTTCAAACGACACCGGATTTGGCCCGTCGCAAGGTCAAAATTTTCCGGCACTTCGATCTTATGCAGATCCACCACCGCATGGTATCCCCGCTCTGAAAAAACATCGATCAACATCGTCAGCGCCAGCGCGTCCTCGAGGACCTTCTCCTCCGCGTTAATCAGCGCGACGCCGGAAATCGCGTGCCGAATCACAATCGGAATAATTTTTTTCTCAATGAATCCGGTAACCTGGGCAAACAGCTCCCCGTGTTCGAGCTCATAGCTGTCGAGCCGCTTCACCAGTTCTTGGCGTGCGTGAATAATAATTTGGCTCGCTACCGGCACCCCTCGCAGCCGATCAACCGTACGCGGATCCAACTCCAGCGTACTTTGGTACTCAAGCTCCCTCAGGATGTTTTGCTCAACCTCGCCAATCGCCCCCTGTGCATTAATAAAATGGTAATGGAAAATTTCCTTGAGCGATTGTAGCGCATCCCACGTTTGTTCCTTAAACACCCGGTAACGCCGTTGTGCTAATCCCCCGTCGTGGTCGGTCGGTCGGTCTTCCCATAACTCGCCCGCTCCCGTCCGCACGACTTCTTCGTTGTGCGCCTTCGTCTCGCGTCCCCTCTTCAGCTGCCGACCAACCGACTCCCTCTCATCAACAAAAAGCACCATAATATGGATCGTCGGCTGCCGAAAATGAATGCTCAGCGCCGAATAATAAAACTCCCGACGCAGCCCGTGCATCTTGTCAACGAGCAGTTTCAGGCACTCCACCTGGACTTTGGTCCGGGGAAAACCATCGAGGATGACGCCATCCCGATACTCCTCCCGCAAAAGCTGCCGCAGAAGCAGGCCCACCACTTCGCGGTCGCCGACCATATTACCGGCGTCTTTCAGGCTTCGGGCTTCCGATGAGTCCAGCAGCGCACTCATCACGACCGGCTCGCACGTCAACCCCCGCGTCTTCGTGATAAATCCCGTGTTCGTCCCCTTGCCCGAACCTGGCGCGCCTCCCAATAAAATGATCTCCTTCGGAAATCGCAGCTTCTCCTTGCCGACTAGACCTTCAATATCCCTCCACGCCGACTCGAAAATTAGGTGCGCATCTTTGATTTCAAGGTCGTTGAGCTTACTTATCACCGGCTTTGTTTCAGCGACCGGAGCAGAAGGGGAAGTTGGCATATAAGATTTTTAACCGTCGTAGAGTTTTCACCCGATTTCGACTCCAGAAATGCTTTTCGCTTAATTCCTGGAATCTTTTCGGCGCTTGTCTCTCCCACTATCTCGTGATCTCGCGCCCTCAGGTCAACCGCCCTGCAAATCTCCGCCTGCAAATCTCCAGATTCCCATGCCGAGCGAAAAGAATCTCCGCCTCTTTTCACTTCGTGCTTGTGCTCCGCTCCAAAAACCGGACGATCGTTCTTCCTCCTCGTAGGTTACTTGCGATCTAGGCCTCGACAGGCCCACGCACGTAGCAAACTCGGAAGCCACTTCTCTCGCCGGCCGCGCTATTTTTCACTTTTTGCCAAAAAGTTCTTGCCGAACTTTCGGCGCACGGTAGCGTCGTCCTCTTTTCTCCTAACTTTCACTCTTAAGGATCACTTCAATCGTATGCCGACAATCAATCAACTCGTACGCAAGGGCCGCCGAAAGGTGACCGCCAAATCCAAGTCACCCGCTTTGGATGGCAACCCTTTCCGTCGTGGCGTTTGCGTGCAGGTTATGACTCGCACACCAAAGAAGCCGAACTCCGCCATCCGCAAGGTCGCCAAGGTTCGCCTGACTAATGGCAATGAAGTGATTTCCTACATCCCTGACGAAGGCCATAATCTCCAAGAGCATTCTATCGTCCTCGTCCGCGGCGGCCGCGTTAAAGACTTGCCCGGCGTTCGTTACCATATCGTTCGGGGTACCCTCGACGCGACCGGAGTCGAAAAACGCCGCCGTTCCCGCTCGAAGTATGGCGTTAAGCGTCCAAAGGCTGCCAAGTAAGTCACCGCAATCACCTAACCCGATTTCTCCATGTCACGTCGCCACAGAGCAGATAAACGTCACGTTGTTCCGGATAGCCGTTATAACTCCCCTTTGGTCGCGCATCTCGTCAATGTCATCATGAAGAGCGGTAAGAAAAATCTTGCCCAACGCATTGTTTACGGCGCTTTCGAAAAAGTCTCCGAGAAACTCGAAAAGGGCGACCCCGTTGATTTAATGCTTGGCGCTTTGGAAAATGCCCGCCCTCGCCTAGAAGTCAAAAGCCGCCGCGTCGGCGGTGCCACTTATCAAGTGCCAATCGAGATCTCCTTCGAGCGGCAGGAATCCCTCGCTCTCCGCTGGATCGTTGACGCTGCCGGTAATCGTAAGGGAATCACGATGAAGGACGCGCTCGCCGCAGAAATTATCGACGCCTATAACAATACTGGTTCCGTTGTTAAGAAGAAGGAAGATACCCATAAGATGGCTCAAGCCAATCGCGCTTTTGCCCACCTTCGCTGGTAACTAATCTCTCGGATTCACACCATGTCTGCTGCCGCCGCTCCCTCTATTGCTATTGTCACAGACAAGGCAAAGATATCGTCAGTCAACTCCAAGGATCGTCCGTTTCCTCTCGAGTGGACTCGAAATATCGGTATTGCCGCCCATATTGACGCGGGCAAGACGACCACGACCGAGCGCATTCTTTTCTACTCAGGTGCCGTTCACAAGATGGGCGAAGTGCATGAGGGTTCCACAGTCACAGACTGGATGGAACAGGAGCGCGAGCGTGGCATCACGATCACGGCCGCAGCAATTTCTTGTGCTTGGAATGCTTCTTGGGGGCCTTGGAAAGGGATCAAACAGCGGATCAACATAATCGATACTCCCGGTCACGTCGATTTCACCGCCGAGGTCGAACGTTCCCTCCGTGTCCTTGATGGTGCCGTCGCCGTGTTCTGCGCCGTCGCTGGCGTCCAACCTCAGTCTGAGACCGTCTGGCGCCAGGCGAACAAATATCGAGTGCCCCGCGTTGCGTTTATCAACAAAATGGACCGCACAGGTGCTGACTTCTTTCGCGCCGTCTCCGAGATGCGTGAGAAACTCAAGGCAAATGCCCATCCCATTTTCATCCCGATCGGCAAAGAGGAAAACTTCACCGGACTCATCGATCTCGTTCAAAACTTAGCCTATATATTTGAAGATACTACCGACCCACTCGGTATGGATCCAGTGACTCGTGAGGTGCCCGAGGATATGAAGGCCCTTACAAAAGAATACCGCGACAAACTTGTCGAAGCCGTATCCGATTTCGATGACGTGATCGCCGAGCGTTATCTTAACGGCGATGAAATCTCTGTTGAACAACTGATGCTAGGTGTTCGTAAGGCCACGATCTCTCTGCAATTCACGGGTGTTGTTCCTGGCTCCGCTTTCAAGAAAAAAGGTGTTCAGCGCTTACTCGATTGCGTCGTTAATTACTTGCCGAGTCCGATTGATGTTCCGCCCATGCAGGGACAAGATAGCGACGGCAAACCCGTTGAGGCCGTCGTCAATGATAAGTCAAAAATGGCTGGCCTAGCTTTCAAGCTTTGGACCGATCCGTTCGTCGGTAAGTTAGTATTCTTTCGAGTTTATACGGGTTCCTTGCCCCGAGGTATGTCAGTTTATAACCCTCGGACGCGCCGGACAGAAAGGGTTTCCCGACTCGTTCTAATGCGTGCAATCGAGCGTGAGGAAATCGATATGGCTTACTCGGGCGATATCTGCGCCGTGGTCGGAGTCAAGGACGTCATCACGGGTGATACGCTCTGCGACGAAGACTTCGACATCCGCCTCGAGCCACCGTCATTCCCAGAGCCCGTTATTTCAATGTCCATTGAGCCGAACTCTAAGGCGGACCAAGAAAAAATGGGCACAGCCCTCCAACGCTTGGTCGCTGAAGATCCTACGCTTCGAGTTCGTACTGACACCGATACTGGCCAGACGATTCTCGCCGGAATGGGGGAACTCCACTTAGACATCATCCGCGACCGTATGAAGCGAGAGTTCAAGGTCGAGGCAACCGCCGGAAAGCCACAAATCGCTTACCGCGAGACGATTGCGAAATCAGCTGACGGTGTGGGCAAATTTATCCGTCAATCCGGGGGCAAGGGTCAGTACGGTCACGTCGTGATCAAATTAGAACCAAATGTGAAGGGTAAAGGCGTTGAGGTCATCAATGAAGTCGTCGGTGGCTCTATTCCTAAAGAGTTTATTAAACCTTCCACCGAAGGTATTTTGGAGGGTGCCAACAACGGTGTCGTCGCTGGCTTCCCTGTGGTCGATGTGATCGTTCGGATCATTGAAGGCTCCTTTCACGAAGTTGATTCCTCGGAACTCGCCTTCAAGATGGCCGGTATCTTTGCATTTAAGGACGCCATGAAACAGGCCAACCCGATTCTCTTAGAGCCAATTATGGCCGTTGAAGTCACTACGCCAGAAGAGTACCAGGGGGACTTGATGGGAGATATCAACCGTCGACGTGGTCAAATCCAAGGCATGGAGAACAAAACCGGAGCGTGTATTATCACCGCTTTTGTCCCTCTCGAACTTTTGTTCGGCTATGTCACAGACATCCGCTCACTTTCTAAGGGTCGCGCGAGCGCTGGGATCACCCCTTCGCACTTCGAACAAGTTCCCAATTCACTCCTCGCCAAGATCGTCGAAACCAACGCTAAGGGCCCCGCCCGTACGTAAACCACTGTTCTTTTTCCGCCATGAAAGGCCAACGCATTCGCATCAAACTTCAAGGCTTCGACTATCGTGTTATCGATCAGTCAGCTCAGGACATCGTCGAAACCGCTAAGCGCTCTGGCGCTCGCGTGTCTGGACCCATACCCTTGCCAACTCGTATCGAGAAACTTTCAGTCAATCGCTCTCCCCACGTCGACAAGAAGTCGATGGAGCAGTTCGAAACTCGGACCCACAAGCGACTCATCGATATCATCGAACCCACCGCTCAAACCGTGGACGAACTCAAGAAACTCAACTTACCTTCGGGGGTTGATATCACCATTAACGTTTAAGTTTAGATAACCTTAACCCACGACCGAAGCTCTCATCCGCACCCGGATCTCTTCAATCTACAGTTAGCAGTTGCTTGTGTGCCCCGTGCACCGCCAAGCCCCTAGCTAAAGTAGGTCCGTCTCAACGGAACTTTTTCACCTACCGCTTAGCCTATGATCTCTGAAATTTTAGGTAAGAAACTCGGAATGACTCAGGTCTACGACGCACAAAACGTTTTAGTACCCGTATCCGTAGTTCAAGCTGGACCCTGTTTTGTGGTCCAGATCAAGACCGTCGAAATCGACGGCTATCACGCTGTCCAACTTGGCTTCGCCGAGAAGAAGGCAAAGAACACCGCGGCCGGTGAACTCGGGCACGCTCAAAAAGCAGGTCTTGAACTCGCCCCTCGCATTCTCGCTGAAGTCCGTCTTGACTCAGCTTCCACTCTTAAAGTTGGCGACATCGTTAACGTCACGAATTTCTCCGAGGGCCAGCTGGTTGATGTCATTGGCATCACCAAGGGCAAGGGATTCCAAGGCGTCGTCAAACGATTCCGCGTCGCCGGTGGACCTGCTTCGCACGGTTCGATGTTCCATCGCCGTATCGGCTCCGTCGGTATGCGCCAGACTCCAGGTCGCGTTTGGAAAAACCAACGCATGCCCGGCCATATGGGTAGCGAAAAGCGCACCGTTCAAAACCTCCGAGTTGTTAAGGTCATCGCAGATAAGAACCTGATTCTAGTGAAGGGCGCTATTCCTGGCGCCAACGGCGATGACGTTATCGTTCGCTCCGCGATCAAAGGCCAATGGGCGTTGCCCACGCCGCCTGCTCCTCTCGCGGCAGATGCTAAAAAGGGTGCGGCCGCTAAGCCAGCCGCTAAGCCAGCCGCTAAGAAATAAAGAATCCAGCCGATATGAAACTCACCGTTTTTAGTTCCGACGGAAAGACGAGCAGCGAAAAAGATTTCGCCAATATTCCCACGTTCGAGGGCGATAAAGGCCTTCAGGCGGTCAAGGAAGTGATCGTTGCCATTAACGCCAACAACCGCCAGGGTACGCATTCCACCAAGACCCGCGGAGAGGTTCGCGGCGGTGGTAAAAAGCCTTGGAGGCAAAAGGGCACTGGTCGCGCTCGCGCCGGCTCGATTCGTTCCCCATTGTGGGTGGGCGGCGGTGTCGTCTTCGGGCCTAAGCCCCGCGATTACTCGAAGAAGATCAATGCTAAGGTAAAGCATCTAGCCTTCACCCGTGCGCTCTTTGATCGCGTTTCCGCCGGTGAAATTGCCGTTATTGAAACTTTCGCATCTACTGCCAAAAAAACTAAAGAGATTGTCTCTGTCATTTCCCTGATCGCTCCCAAGGGTAAGATTCTTCTCGTCGACTCGCCTTTCAGTGCTGTTACCAGCAGAGCTTCTCGTAACATCGAGCGCGTTTCACTCCAAGACGCCGCCAAGCTTAACACTCTAGACTTGGCGCAATACGCTAAAATTATCGTCAGCTCCAAGGCGCTCGAAACAATCATCGCCCGGGCAATCGGAGGGAAAAACTAATGCAAGCCGACAAGATCCTCAAACTGGTTCGTCTCACTGAGAAATCGAACAAGCTATCCTCCGTCCTCGGTCAGTATACTTTCGAAGTCTTTGGCCACGCCAACAAGCACCAAATCGCCGAGGCAGTTGAGAAAACATTCAAGGTTACTGTCAGGCGCGTCAACACGATGATCTACCGCGGTAAAAATAAAAAAAGTCGCCAAGGTCGTCCCAGTGTTGGCTCAGACTACAAGAAAGCGATCGTCACGCTAAAAGCTGGCGACAAGATTGAGCTCGTCTGACGAGACTCAACCCCCCTCGAAGATATACCAACATGCCTATTCACTCATTTCGTCCGCTCACTCCCTCTGGCCGATTCACCTCGTTGAATATGGAGAAGGGGCTTTCAAAGAAGCGCCCTGAACGAGCTCTCACCGAGCACAAGCACAAGTCCGGCGGGCGCAACGTTTATGGCCGCGTGACTTCGCGCCATCGTGGCGGTGGTCATAAGCAACTTTACCGTATTATTGATTTCAAACGTAACGTTCTGGACCTTCCAGCTAAAGTTCAGGCGATTGAATATGATCCCAATCGCTCCGCGAATTTGGCGCTCGTTGCCTATTCGGATGGGGTCAAAACTTATATCATTGCTCCCAAGGGCCTTAAAGTTGGTGACTCGATCTTCGCTTCGGATAAGGCCACGACCAATGACTTTAACTTTGGTAACAACTTTCCGCTTTCCCTGATCCCTCCCTCAACTTTGGTGCACTGCGTTGAGCTCGTTCCTGGTCGGGGTGCTCAAATTGCTCGATCTGCCGGTACCAGCCTTGAACTGGTTGCGGTCGAGGGTGATTCTGCCACCCTCAAAATGCCTTCGGGTGAGTTGCGCCGGGTGCATGCTCGTTGTCGTGCGACTATCGGTGAAGTCGGAAATGGCGATCATAATCAGCAGTCGCTTGGCAAGGCTGGTCGCAAGCGTTGGCTCGGCGTCCGACCGACCGTTCGTGGTATGGCGATGAATCCGGTCGACCATCCTAATGGCGGCGGTCAAGGCAAATCCAAGGGCGGTGGCGGTCGTCAGCAGCTCGTCTCCCCTTGGGGACAACTCGCGAAGGGTTTTCCCACCCGTCGCCGTTCCAAAATCTCGAACGCTCAAATCATTGTTCACCATAACGGCCGCAAGCCGCGTGGTCAGAAGTAATCCGACACCTCTCGTACCATGGCACGCTCCATCAAAAAGGGTTTTTTCGTTGAATACCACCTTCTCGAGAAAATCGAGAAGGCCACGAAAGCTGGGTCAAAAAAGCCCATCCAGACGTGGTCGCGGCGGTCAACTATCACCCCTGATTTCATCGGTCATACATTCAGCGTTCACAACGGCAAGGCTTTCATTGCCGTCTACGTGACAGAAAATATGGTTGGACACAAATTAGGGGAATTCTCTCCGACCCGGATATTCAAGGGCCACGGTGGCATGACCAGGAAAGAAATTTAACCTGTTAATGTCATGGCTTTTCGCTTAATCTCGTTTATCCTTCTTAGTTGCTCTGCTGTTTTGCCAACTTTCGGCGCGACTGCAGTGGCGCCGCGGTTGGGGAACGTGGCGGCTATCCATTCGTCGCGGTTGGCTGATCTCGTCATCATTCGCCAGGGCTATAACTCAGGGCTTCGTCAAGGTATGGTGTGCTCAGTTAAGCGTGGGCGGGCCGAGATCGCAGAAGTGCTCCTCGTGGGTCTTCGTCCTGATACCAGCGCGGCAGTCATCCTTTTAGTTTCTCCTAACCAATCGATCCGCGTGGATGATTTGATTGCTGTCAAAATTCTCAAAACTTAACTCAGATAAAACCTAAAGGGTACGCTCCCTCGTTTTTGAGCGCTATCGCCGAAGTTCTTCTTCGGAATCTAAACTAACATCATGGAAGTCCAAGCCCTCACCCGCTACGCGCGAATGTCCCCTAAAAAGGTCCGCGAAGTTGCCCGCACGATCCAAGGCCGCAAGGCCTCGGAAGCTGTCGATTATCTCATGCTGGTTCCTCGCAAGTCGGCTAAATTAATTGCAAAGACTCTGAAAAGTGCGATCGCCAATGCAGAGAATAATAATAACCTTTCCGCTGACTCCCTTCGCGTTAAAAGTGCGATCATCGAAAACGGCCCCGTTTTGAAACGATTTAAAGCAGGCGCGCGCGGTACGGCGATGCCTCGTCGAAAGAAGATGTCTCACATCCGCATTGTGCTTTCTGACGGAACCACCAACTCGTAATTTACTTCCATGGGCCAAAAAACAAACCCGATCGGTTTCCGTCTCGCCGTCCGTCGCAACTGGCAGTCTCGTTGGTACGCCAGCAAGAAAGACTTCGGAAAGTTGCTCCACGAGGATCAAATCATTCGCGCAAAGTTGATGGAGAAGCTTAAACAGGCTTCAGTTCCTCGCATCTTTATTGAGCGAGCTTCCAATCGTGTGCGTGTCAAAATTTTCACAGCTCGCCCCGGTATTGTCATCGGTCGCAAGGGCCAAGAGATTGAAAAGATTAAAGAAGAGCTAGCTAAGCTCACGGGCAAAGAAATCCTTTTGGATATTCAAGAGGTTAAGAAGCCAGAAATTGAGGCCGCTTTGGTTGCAGAAAATGTCGCGCTCCAACTTGAGCGTCGTATTGCCTTCCGGCGCGCGATGAAAAAGGCGGTAGAGATGGCGATGGCACTGGGGGCCGAGGGTATACGTATTCAATGTTCAGGTCGCCTTGGCGGTGCCGATATTGCGCGCCGTGAATGGCAGCGTAAAGGCCGGGTTCCCCTTCATACACTTCGTGAAAATATTGACTACGGTTTCGCAGAGGCTTTGACCGTCTACGGAAAGATCGGCGTTAAATGCTGGATCTGTAAAAAAGAAGCCGACAACAACTGAGACCTACTCGTCACTTAACTTTAGGAGAAACCTCCCATGGCAGCAATTTCACCCGCCCGCACTAAATATCGTAAGTCAATGAAGGGCTCTCGCGCTGGCAATGCTAAGCGCGGCAATACCTTGGCTTTCGGCGAATTCGGACTTCAATCTTTGACTCGTGGTCCGATGACCGGTCAACAGATCGAAGCTGCTCGCGTCACCATCTCCCGGCACTTAAAGCGGAAGGGGAAATTGTGGATTCGGATTTTCCCGCACAAGCCCGTCTCCAAAAAGCCGGCCGAGGTCCGCATGGGCCAAGGCAAGGGGCCGGTTGAGTATTACGTCGCCGTTATTAAGCCGGGAGCTGTTCTTTTCGAACTTGCCGGTGTTTCTCTCACGATCGCTAAAGAGGCGTTTCGTCTCGCTGACGCGAAGTTACCGTTTCATTGCCGTTTTATCGCGCGCGATAGTAACGCTGCCTAATCCTAACCGATTTTCAAAACCGCTCCGTTATGACTTCGAAAGAAATCCGCGACCTCTCCCAAGTCGAGATCACCACCAAGCTCCGCGATATCCGCGACCAACTCCTCCAACTTAGGCTCCGGAAGCAGACGGGCCAAGTCGAGAAGACCCACGAGTTACGTACGCTCCGCAAGGACATCGCCCG
Source organism: Opitutus sp. GAS368 (assembly GCA_945903465.1). Taxonomy (GTDB): domain Bacteria; phylum Verrucomicrobiota; class Verrucomicrobiia; order Opitutales; family Opitutaceae; genus ER46. The sequence continues at coordinate 12,330 of CAMDOF010000006.1, read as the reverse complement.
TCTCGAGACCATCCTCACTCAAAAGAATCAGGCGCCTAAAAAGGCAGCTTGAGCGGCTCTCGCCGAAAAGGAACCCAATCCATGTCTACTGCCACAGCAGGTCAGCGCTCCAAGCGTAAACTCCAAATCGGCTTCGTTTCGAGCCGATCGGGCGCTAAGTCCATCAAGGTGACGATTGCCTACAAGACTCCTCATCCCCTTTACCATAAGGTTGTTAATCGCCAGACGGTTTTGCATGTTCACGATGACAAGAATGTGACCAACATCGGTGATAAGGTTGAAGTCATGGAGACGCGGCCAATTAGCAAACTCAAGCGTTGGCGCGTCGTATCTGTTCTTCACAAAGCGATTGCTGCCGACGGGGCTGCGATCACAGAGACCGATGTCGCGGCGGCGGTGCCAACTAAAACCACGAAGGCTCTCGACGCCACGGTTGGTTCAGAGAAGAAAAGGTCGTAACCTTTTAACCATCTAAACCTTTAAATAGGTATCGTTATGATCCAATTGCGCTCAATTCTCGAAGTCGCCGACAACACCGGTGCTCGCAAGGCCGCCCTAATTCAACGTATGGGCCAGCAGACGCCTTACGCCCATATCGGAGATATTGTTACTGTGCACATCAAAGAAAGTACAACTGACGCCACCGTAAAAAAAGGTGAAGTTGCTAAAGCTGTTGTTGTGCGTACCAAAGCTGCTGTGCGTCGTGCGGATGGTAGCTATCTGCGCTTCGACAGCAACGCGATCGTCATCATAGATGCCAGTAATAATCCTCGTGGCACCCGTATTTTTGGCCCCGTTGCTCGTGAGCTGCGGGCGAAAAATTTTATGAAGATTATTTCCCTAGCTCCGGAGGTTCTCTAACATGCAGAAGTTCCATGTCAAACGCGGTGACCAAGTCACTGTTATAGCCGGTTCCCAAAAGGGTAAGTCCGGTAAGGTTCTCGAAATTTTGGCCGCTAAAATGCGCGCACGAGTCGAGGGCCTTGCGATGATTAAAAAACATCTTAAGAAGTCCGAAAAGAATCCGCAGGGCGCCATCAGTGAACTCGAGGGTTCTATCCATATCAGTAACCTCATGCTTCAGGCTAATTTCGACTCGAGTAAGCGAAAGAAAGCTGCTGCCGCAGTCTAGACTCAGTTTTGTGCCCTGATGCATGTTGTTAATAAAAAGTTTTCTTCCATTAAATATACTTTTCACTTTTGCCACCCGGTCGGTAATCGGGGGCCTTTAAAATGAGCTACGTTCCTTCCCTAAAAAAAATTTATCTTGAGCACGTCGCCCCTGAACTCGTCAAGAGTCGCGGTTACAAAAATAAGCACCAAGTCCCTCAGGTTGTTAAAATCAACCTAAATAGCGGTATTGATGCGGATGCCGATAAAAACCAAATTGCCGATGTTGCTCGCGATTTGGCGGCAATTGCCGGCCAAAAGCCGATCCTCAATCGCACGAAGCGGGCGATAGCAAATTTTAAATTAAAGCCGAATCAAGTGACTGGTTGCAGTGTGACCCTGCGTGGTAACTCGATGTGGGAATTTTTTTATAGGCTTCTTGCCGTGGCGCTCCCAACCATTCGCGACTTCCGTGGGGTTCCGTCGAAGTTAGATGGGCAAGGCAACTACAGCTTAGGCGTGACAGATTTCACGATTTTTCCTGAGATTACGGTTGAGAATGTTAAAAAGACCATGGGATTGGACATTACGATCGTAACCACTGCTGGCAGTGACGACGAGGGGCGTGAACTGTTGAAGCTATTAGGTATGCCTTTCCGACGGACTGAGCAGCAATTAATGGCGCCGAAGGCGACCGAAGTTTAATTCAGTCTTTATACCCGTTATGCCAAAGACATCTGCCATTGAACGCAATAAAAAGCGTATTCATCTATCCGCTAAATTCGCCGCAAAGCGTGCTGAACTTAAAGCTCTCCTCATCAACCCAACCGTCACCGACGAAGAGTTTCACGCTACTCAAAAAAAGCTCCAGAAGCTTCCGCGTAATTCATCGCCAACCCGCATCCGTAACCGTTGTTCACTGAGCGGAAGACCTCGCGCCTACATTCGGAAGTTCGGAGTGTCTCGCATTACATTCCGTGAGTTAGCGCTTAATGGCAAAATTCCAGGCGTTATTAAGTCGTCCTGGTAAGCAACTTTGGCTCATGGGGGTTTCATCGCTCTTTGCGTTGAGGATATGACCCGTGCTGCTCACTTAAACTACATCCAAAATGACCGATCCAATTAGTGATTTTCTGACGCGCTTGCGCAATGCCTCAAAAGCGAAGCTGGACGATTGTTCCATGCCGCACTCTCAACTAAAGGAGGGCCTTGCCCGCATCCTTAAAGTTGAAGGATATGTTTCCGACCACAGTAACGGTCTTGACGCTCTCGGACACAAAACCTTAGTCGTAAGAATGAAGTACGTTGATGGGGCCCCTGCGCTGACTGGTCTGACGCGGGTTTCAACTCCCGGTCGCCGTCTTTACTACAGTTATTCAGATGTTCCGCGAGTATTGAACGGTCTTGGAGTCGCTATTGTATCAACTTCTAAAGGTTTGATGAAGGACGCTGATTGTCGCCGCCAGAAGGCTGGGGGCGAACTCCTCTGTAACGTTTGGTAATCGGCACCTTCTACCATCTAGCCAAATTATAAAAATGAGTCGCATCGGCAAACAACCCGTTCCAATCCCAGACAAGGTTAAAGTCACCGTCACCGGTGGAGCTGTACTTATCGAGGGTCCAAAGGGCAAAGTTCAAAAGACTTTTGCCCCTGTTGTTATTATTACAGTCGCTGACAAACAAGTTACTTTTGCCCCTAAGGATGATACTCGATTCGCGAGTGCGATGTACGGGACGGCCCGTTCGATTGTTGCGGGTATGGTCAAGGGAGTTACCGAAGGCTACGTTAAAGACCTAGAGATTCAGGGCGTAGGCTTTAAGGCGAACCTCAAGGGAAAGCAACTAGACCTAGCACTGGGTTATTCCCACCCCATCGTTATGGATATTCCTGACGGAATTAAGATTACCGTCGTTGACCAAACTAAGGTAAAAGTCGAAGGGGCGGATAAGCAGTTAGTCGGCGCCGTTACAGCAGAAATCCGCAGCTACTATCCACCAGAGCCCTATAAGGGCAAGGGCGTCCGCATTGTTGGCGAGCGGGTTCGTCGCAAGGAAGGAAAGACCGTCGCATAAGGATTACACCCATGAACACTGTATCGAAAGCCCGTCTTCTCCAAAACCGCCGTTGGCGCATTCGTAAGAAGGTCACGGGCACGGCTCTTCGCCCACGACTCGCCGTTCGTTTCACCTCAAAGCATGTCTATGCCCAAGCTATCGATGACGATGCTGGGGCGACATTGGTTTTTTTGGGTAGTCTGGATGCTGAATTGCGTAAGCAAAAGCTGAAGGCCAACATCTCAAGTGCTAAGACGCTGGGGGTAGCATTCGCCGCCAAGGCGAGGGCTGCTGGTATTACTGTCGTTGTTTTCGACCGTAGTGGCGCACCCTATCACGGCAAAGTCAAAACCTTCGCTGACGCTGCGCGCGAAGGCGGTCTTAAATTCTAAAAGTATGAGCATTGATACCATTTCTGTCCCTGATTCTGTCAAACCAGCCGTTGTAGTTAGCCCTAGCGAAACCGTGGCCCCTGTTCGAGAGCAACGCGCTCCTCGTGGCCAAGGTGGTCCAGGAGGTTTTCGTGGCCAAGGTGGCGGTAATTTTCGTGGCCCTCGCCGTGATGGTGGTCGACGTGACAACCGTGATAAACAATCTGATGGTGATGGGCCTTCGATGATAGAGAAGGTCGTATTTATAAATCGCTGCGCCAAAGTTGTGAAGGGTGGGCGCCGTTTTTCTTTCGCTGCATTGGCGGTAGTGGGTGACGGCAAGGGGAAGGTCGGCATAGGTTATGGCAAGGCCAATGAAGTGCCTGATGCGATCAAGAAGGGTACCGCCAACGCGCACAAACATTTAGTGAGCGTAAAGCTTAAGGGCGATACGATCCCGCATGATGTGATGGGCGAGTACGATGGCGGGCGTGTAATGCTTAAGCCAGCTTCTCCGGGTACGGGTCTCATAGCTGGTGGTGGAGTCAGAGCTGTTCTCGAAGCGGCTGGAGTGAAGAATATCCTAACGAAGTCGATGGGTTCTTCTAACCACATCGCCGTAGTTCACGCCACTTTAGATGGTCTTCGTAAGCTCCGGCTGTCGGAAGATATCGCCAAGGTTCGGTCAACTGTTGGTTAATTGTCGGCTTTTTGCCTTTTAGTAGTCCTCTATTCAAAAATCCGAGTCTCTGTTGCCTGTAGGCGATACGAGGCGTAAAATAAGGAATTAACATGAAACTCCATAATCTTAAAAACGTCGCTGGTGCGATTCATCGCAAGAAGCGTGTCGGTTGCGGCGAAGGCAGTGGCCACGGGAAGACTAGCGGCCGAGGTGGCAAGGGCCAATCAGCCCGGTCCGGTAGTAGTATTCGTCCCGGTTTCGAAGGTGGCCAGATGCCACTTTATAGAAAGTTACCCCACCGTGGTTTTAATAATTATAACCACCGCACCGAAATTGCGGTTTTAAATGTTGGTGACCTCGCCCTTCTCGATGAAAGCATCTTAGAGATATCGGCTGCTTCGCTGGCAGCGGCGGGTTTTATCCGTGGCGGTGAGAAGCGGGTCAAGATACTTGGTGATGGTGAATTGAACCGGGCCTTGAAGGTTACTGCCGCCAAATTCTCTGATTCTGCTAAAGTGAAAATTGAAAAGGCAGGTGGTCAGGTTATTATCGGTTGATCTCCTTAGGCGCATCGTGGATGCGCCTTTTTTTGTTATCTAGCATACGCGCCCAACCTCTAGCTTCTATCCCGTGTTTTCTGCATTCACGAATTCTCTAAAGATCCCAGAGCTGCGCTCGCGGATTTTTTATACACTGTCTCTGTTATTTGTGGCGCGTGTCGCTTCGATCATACCACTACCTGGTATCGATCCGCACCCGCTCCAGCGGTTTTTCTCCGAGCAGGCTTCCAGCGGTGCTGGGAATCTTATTGGGCTCTATAATATGTTTACGGGTGGTGCCTTGACGAAAGGCGCAATCGCCGCGCTAGGAATCATGCCCTATATTAGCGCATCGATTATTTTCCAATTAATGACAGCGGTTGTTCCCGCTTTAAGTCGTTTGCAGCAGGAGGGCGACGTAGGTCGGCAGAAATTGACACAGTACACCCGTTATGCGACAGTTTTAATCTGCTTTATTCAGGGGACTTTGTTGCTTTTGGCGCTGCAGAATCCTGCTCAGTTATTTCCTGGTTATGATGTTGCGACGTACGGTTCAATTGTGATCATCGGGAAGTGGAGTTTTATTTTTACCTCGGTAATTTTTATGACAGCAGGTACTATGCTCTTAATGTGGCTTGGGGAGCAAATTACTCAGCGGGGGATTGGCAACGGGGTTTCCCTGCTGATAACAGTGGGTATTTTGGCTGATATTCCTGGCGCGGCCGCGCAGACGATTAATTTATTTTTCCGCCCGGTGGGTACAGGACCAAGCCTCGGTGTTCCGCAGGCCTTGATTATGGTCGCACTGTTTATTGTAGTGACGATGGGGATCATTGCGGTGGTTCAAGGGCAGCGCAAGATTCCGGTTCAGTACGCCAAACGGGTGGTAGGAAACAAGGTAATGGGTGGGCAGAGCTCTTTCCTGCCCCTGAAGGTGAACTATTCGGGTGTGATGCCTGTGATCTTCGCGAGTGCTATACTACTTTTCCCTCAGCAGATTTTCTCGTGGGTTGGTGCGCACTTTCAACTGAAGTTTCTAAGTGAGTTTTCGAATAATCTTTTGCGGGGCCACTGGACGTACTACGCGCTGAACACGACACTCATTCTATTTTTTAGTTACTTTTGGGTTTCAGTCATGTTTAAGCCCATTCAGATCGCAGATGATTTAAAGAAGTATGGTGGTTATATTCCTGGGGTGCGGCCAGGTGAGCCGACCGCTCAGTTTTTGGACTTCATCATGACCCGCTTGACTCTGGCGGGGGCTGTTTTTTTGACATTGATTGCGATTATGCCCGATGTACTCTTGTTCGAACTCAACGTTCCAACGCGGATAGCATACTTTTTTGGCGGGACAGGAATGTTGATAACTGTAGGCGTTATTCTTGATACCATGCGCCAGATTGAAACCTTCCTGTTGCAGCGTCACTACGACGGTTTTTTGAAGAAGGGGAGGATTCGGGCGCGGAGCGCTAATCCCCAGCAAGGTCTAGCTGGAGAGGCTTTGAGCCATGAGGCGGTGATGAAGATTGCTTTACCGATGCTTGTTTTGCTATTCTTGGGCACGGCGATTTGGGCGTACAAAGCTTTTCTGAAATAAGTTCTTTACTTCGGTCGTGATGGCTGACATCTTGATCCACTTACCTTTCAGCGGCCATCGGGCAAAATGTAAGTTGTTAGTACTCGGTTCAATAAGCTCTCATATCGAGATGCTGATTGGCCAGTTTCGTTCTTTGAACATTGAGCACGTCTCTCCCTTCAGCCTTTCGAGGCAGGAGATTTCGCGTCGGGCGGTCCTATCCGTTCATGATGAACTTTTGGCGCGAATGCGCCTTTGGTTCTTCTCGCGTAAACCTGATGCGGGTTTTGTCCTAATTGACTTCCCGGCTACGCTGCTCCAAGCAAAAGTATTCGACGAATGGTTAGATTCTCGCGACGAGGCAATTAATGCGGTCGTTTTAGGCGAGAATCCCCGAGTTGATTTAGTCGATTACTATTGTGCGCTAGGCCTTCTTACAAAGGCGTGCGTGCCGTCATTACTTTGAATATCCCGATTAAAACTAAGGAGGGTATTTTAAGAATGCGTGAGGCGTGTGGTATTTCCGCAACGGTCCTAGAGCAGCTTAAGCCGCTCGTGGTCCCTGGGATTACAACGCAAGACTTGGAAGATGCGGGGCAACGGTTTATTGCTGGTTTTGGGGCACGGAGCGCTTGTTATGGATATCAGCATGGTGCTCGACGTTACCCAGCTCACACCTGCATCTCAGTTAATGAAGAAATTGTGCATGGAATTCCCTCCCTCCGGCGTGTTTTACGCGACGGTGACCTCGTTTCATTGGACATTGTTGTCTGGTATGGGGGTTACATCGGAGATAACGCATTTACGGTTACTGTCGGTAATGCCTCTCCCGAAGTGAAATCCCTTCTCATCGTATCGCAAGAGGCTCTTCATTTGGGCATTCAACAAGCACAAGTGGGTAATCGAATAGGTGATATTTCGGTAGCGATACAGGCGCACGTTGAACAGAGTGGATTCAGTGTAGTCCGAGATATGGTTGGGCACGGTGTGGGGGTTTCGATGCACGAGCCTCCGGAAATTCCGAATTTCGGACGGCGTGGAACCGGAGAAAGGATTAAGGCAGGGATGACTTTAGCGATTGAGCCCATGGTTAATGCGGGAGGATTCAAGACTAAGACGTTGTCTGATGGTTGGACCGTCGTCACTGCTGATGGGTCTCGATCGGCCCACTTCGAGCATACGGTTCTGACGACAGAACGGGGCCCGGAAATTCTAACCGTTCCTTTCAAAGTCTAACCTTTGAGTATTCATTTTTTCCTTTAATTTTATTTTTCATTTTGTTTCTTTTTTATATTAATTTTAGCGTCCTTTGACGCTCGTTCCTAGTTACTTTCTAGGATTTCAACTTAACTCACCTTACATATTATGCCTCGTCTCCTTGGTGTCGACATCCCCGCGAAAAAGAAAGTCGCGTTTTCACTTCGTTATATTAACGGAATTGGTCCGACCCGTGCTGACCTTCTCGTGAAGGAATCCGGTCTGAACCCCGATATGCGGGCGCAGGATCTAACGGAAGAGCAATTGAATAAGATCCTGCATATTATCACGGAGCACAAGTGGGTGCTGGAGGGTGATTTGCGACGTGAGATAGCTGGTAATTTGAAACGGCTCCAAGCGATTAATTGTTATCGTGGTGTTCGCCATCGTCGGAGTCTTCCTGTACGCGGACAGCGCACCAGTACGAATGCTCGAACCCGTAAGGGCCCGCGCAAGACCGTCGGAGTTACCAAAGCGAAAGAAGTTTAACTTTAAATATCATGTCCGAAGAAAAGTCTGCTCCAAAGAAAGATAAAACCGCGAAGGTGGCTGCCGATGTGGCGACTGCTCCTGCTGTCGAAAAGAAGGTAAAGGGGCCCAAGGCGAATAGCGATAAGCCTTCGAAGGCGAGCGTTGATGGTGCGCTCGCTCCTTCAGTAGGGGCGCCCGGGGCCGTACCCGCGGCTGATCAAAAGCCGGTTGAGATGGTTCACGGTGTAGCTAAGCAGCCGACGGCCGAGGATCTCTTAAAGGAAGAGCTCGGTTCAATTAAAGTGCGTAAGGCTAAAGGTTCCAAGAACGTCGTGTCCGGTGTGGCGAATGTCCTGGCATCATTTAACAACACGATTGTTTCGATTACTGACCAAAAGGGAGCGGTTATCGCGTGGTCTTCTGCCGGTAAGTGCAATTTTCGAGGTTCCCGTAAATCAACAGCTTACGCAGCGCAAGTTGTCGCTCAAGATGCCGCTCGTAATGCGATGGCCCACGGATTGAAAGATGTGGTAATTCGTGTTTCTGGTCCTGGGCTGGGTCGCGATTCGGCGATTAGGGCTTTGCAGGCGATTGGGCTCGAAATTCTTTCGATCGTAGACGTCACACCGATTCCTCATAACGGCTGTCGTCCGCGCAAGCGTCGTCGCGTATAATCGCAACGCGATTCACCGTCATTCACCTAATCTTAGCATTTATTTTACAATGGCTCGTTACACTGGCCCCACCACCCGTATTAGTCGTCGCTTTGGCCAGCATATTCTTGGCTCGGGCAAGGCTTTTGAACGTAGGTCTTATCCGCCTGGCGTTCATGGCGCGAAGATGAAACGCAAGGTTTCAGAATATGCCGTCGGCTTGAATGAAAAGCAGAAGTTGCGCTATATTTATGGTCTCTTAGAGCGGCAATTTCGGCGTGTTTTCGAAAATGCGAAGCGCGAGCGTGGCGTCACTGGCGAGCGCTTCCTTCAGCTTCTCGAAACGAGGCTTGATAGTACGGTCTACCTTCTAGGGCTTGCCAAGAGTCGCGCGGCGGCCCGGCAGTTTGTTAATCACGGGCATATTCGCGTTAATGGTCATAAGGTCGATATAGCCAGTTATAATGTTCAGGCAGGCGACGAGATAGAGGTTAAGAACGCACCAGCGTCTCGCCAGTTGGCGACTCGTTGCATGGAAGAAAGCCGCATTCGCAATGTCCCCGGTTGGTTGTCAATGAATCCGGAGGTATTTAAGGCGATTGTGGTTCGTTTGCCCACTCGTGAGGAGATGACGCAAGAGATCAACGAGCAACTCATTGTTGAGTTCTATTCGCGCTTCTAAGCGCACGATTTTTCCACTTTAATTTATTCTACGCTAAACGTCAGAACTCCCAGCCATGCCCAAACGTCTCGGAAAGTTCGAACTGCCCAGCAAGCTCACTAAAGTTGAGGAAGGCGCTACGCCGACCTACGCGAAATTCATCGCTGAGCCCTTTGAGGCCGGTTACGGTCACACTGTCGGGAATTCGCTTCGGCGGGTGCTGCTCAGTTCCATCGAAGGCGCTGCCATCTCGTCAATTAAGATCGATGGTGTAAATCACGAATTTCAATCTATTGACGGTGTCGTCGAGGATGTGACTGACATAGTCCTCAACTTAAAGAAGGTCTTGATGGTATCGACCAAGCGCGAGGCGATTACGTTGCAGATAAAGGCGACGAAGACGGGAGTAGTGACGGCGGCGGATATCCAGGCGGACGCTAACATTACGATTGTGAACCCTGAACAGGTGATCTGTACGCTTGATCACAAACGTAGCTTTGAAGCGGAGATTGAGATTAAGACTGGTCGCGGTTATTATCCGGGGGAATCTAATAAAAAAGAGGAGCAATTGATCGGAGTGATACCGATCGACTCGTTATTTTCACCGGTTCGTCTTGTTAAGTATTCGGTTGAGGCAACGCGTGTTGGCCAAATTACCGACTACGATAAACTCATCCTTGAGATTTGGACAGACGGGAGAATTACACCCGACGATTCCCTCAAGCAGGCTGCATCGATCCTTAAGCATCATCTCGATGTTTTTGATCGTGTTAGCGAGGAATTGTATGAGTTTGAGAACCAGCAGTCTGAGGTTAGTGAGGAGCAGAACAAGTTGCGTAAGTTGCTCAATATGTCTGTGAATGAGATTGAGCTATCGGTCCGTGCAGCGAACTGCTTGAACAATGCTAACATCACGACGGTGGGCGAACTTGCGATGAAAACGGAACAAGAGATGCTCAAATATCGGAACTTCGGTAAGAAGTCCTTGAATGAGATCAAGGAGAAGCTGGAAGCTCTTGGGCTATCTTTAGGGATGAAGTTCGATGAGCGGCTTTTAGAAGCCAAGAAGGAAAGTTGATTTGAAGGGAGGGTGTTTTGATCGGGGAATCCCCGCTCGGAATACGCTCCTTATATTTAGATAATTAAACGAGTTTCGGCCTCGCGCCGTCTGCTGGCGTCCAACGCTGCGAGCAGATTGCCGATCGGGAGCCGGTAAATAAAAAATACAATGCGTCACAATAAACATCACGCCTCTCTGGGGGTTACACGCGAGCATCGTGCCGCCATGTTGTCCAACATGGCTGCCTCGCTCATCAAACATGGTCGTATTCAGACGACGCTTACGAAGGCGAAGGCGCTGCGCCCCTTTGTGGAGAAGGTGATTACCAAGGCCAAACAGGCGGCGGCGAAAACCGAGAAGAAGGATGCGATTCATCTGCGGCGTTTGGCTTTGGCTGATGTGCGGGATGAGGACGCAATCACCAAGCTATTTAATGAGAGCTACAAGGAGTTTGCGAATCGTAGCGGAGGCTACACTCGTATTTATAAACTGGGAGCGCAGCGACAGAGTGATGCGGCGGAGATGGCTTTAATTGAATTCGTTAAGGCCGATGATTCTGGTTACAAAAAGTCTAAAGGGCGCTCTGTTAGGGCCAAGAAGGTAATTCTAGCCAAAGGTGATGCGAATTCTGAATCGGCGGTTTTATTGGCGACTCAGGCTAAGCCTGTCTTGGATGAAGTTAAGAGCTGATGGCATGTTTTGCAGATTTAATCGCGCTGAGCTGTCTGCTCGGCGCTTTTTTGTTTGTAATCAGGCACTCCTGCATGTGTTTTTGGGTGAGGGTATAAATAATATCAACGTCCTTCTGTCTATTTAATGTAGGTCGCTTCTTTAGGGTCTGTGAGCCAAAGCCGGTAGGTGATCAAAGACCAAATCTTTCTTTATCAAAAGGCTTTTCATGTTAGAATCCGACTTCGCGATTTTAGTTTACGGGGTTGTGGTGGGGTTCAGTTTTTTTGGGATTTGGTTCTTCTATGATCAGCGGGATCATCGGCGGTTTGAGAAAGAGAGGCGCAAGGTGACGTTTCATTGCATTCGGTGCAGTGGGATTTATAGTGAATCACGCGGAACGAGTTTCTGCTCGTGTCCTATGTGTGGGCATGAAAACGGGCGCTTGCGTTTCTAGCGTGTAGCGCTCGGAAGCGCCCGGGGCGTTGTCAAAAGTTCGTGTAGCTTCGGCAAGAGTGCGTAACTCCGCGACTGATTCCTGCTACGCTGGTGGCGATGACAACAACCACCACGACGACAGCTGTACACCATTCCGAGCCGGCAGGTCTGCAATTGCTCGCCCGGCGTTTCATCACTTGGCGGTGCACTCGGACACGGGGGCAGCGCATTCCCCGAGAACTGTGGCAAGCTGCGACCGCCGTGGCGCGGATCCGCGGGATTAGTCCGACGGTCGCGGCGCTCAAACTCAATTATTACGATCTGCAACGCCGACTGCACAGCGTGTACCTTCGGCAAGGCTGCGTAACTCGGCGACTGATTCCTAGTACGCTGGTGGCGATGGCAACAACCACCACGATGACAGCGGTACACTATTCCGAGCCGGCGGGTCTGCAATCGCTCGCTCGGCGTTTCATGACTTGGCGATGCACCCGGCCACGGGGGCAGCGCATTCCCCGGGAACTGTGGCGAGCGGCGACCGCCGTGGCGCGGATCCACGGGATTAGTCCGACGGTCGCGGGTGTAGCTTCGCAAGCGACCGGTTGGGATCCACCTGAAGGGGGTTTACGAAGGACCGTAGGTCGGGTCGTAATGGTCACCACTATGAGAGATGCACTCTGACCGTAGTGACCAATCTGATCGTGGGCTACGCCGACGATGGGAAGGCAGTCAGACTCGTCGTCGGCGTCCAGTTGCACGGCAGCAGCGGAGCGAGGTCGTCGCGATTG